>CAUSYJ010000087.1:0-7133 GCA_963535845.1 uncultured Alloprevotella sp. | reverse complement strand
CTAAAAGACTGCATGAAAAATAAAACTTTTTTGAAAATCTAAAAAAGAGAGGAGGTTAGACTTAGATACGTATTTTTTATAGACAAAGTGTTGCCTATTAGACGTGATGCAATTTTCTGTGTTCTTCGTCTGCCTTTCTCGTGGAGTGTGGAAGCTGGTTTCTTAATTATGTAGGAGATATAAAACAGGAAGTTAAGTGTGTTATTTTGTTGAATAAATCTATAAATAACACACTCCATCGTGGCAACCGTGGCGAGGAGCTTCGTCTTCCTCGTCCTCTTCTGTGTCCTCTGCTGCGATGGGCTTGTCCGTCAGAATCTTTAGGAGGCGTTCTTCTAAGAGTTCATAGGGAGCATAGCCTTCTTCGAGTTTGTAGCGGTCAGTGCCGTTGATGAGCATGAGAGTGGGGTAGACTTCTGCGTGGTCGTTGGCGCGGTTGTAGCTTTCTTCGGCAGCTTGTTTCACTTCCTCTTTTAGGTATTCGCGGAGGAACTCTTCGGGATTGATACCTATAGTTTCTCCAATTTCAGCAAAGAGTGTGGGATTGTCTAAAAGGAGGCCTTTGTGGAAACGAGCTGCGAGCAGCGCATCGGCAAAGGCAAAAGCCTTGTTGGGAGCTATTCGCTTGACAGCTTCTATGGCGCGGCACGATGCTTCACTGTTCCAAAGAGCGTCTTCCTCGCCCAGTGCGCGCAAATATCCTTCACCCATTTCGCGCCCCGTATCGTGCTGCACCTTTTCCATAGAGCGAAGTGTGGCGCGCTCCATTTCTGGCGTATAGTGTACCTCATATTCGCCGCGGAGCATTCCTGCTGGCAACAACTCGAAGTCAACGACCTCGTGGTAAGTGTTATAAAGCTTCAGAATGTTGGGAGACCCACCGTAGCACCAAGAGCAGTAAGGGTCCATCACATATATGATTTTCATCTGTCCAAAAGGGGAGTTCTTTTCTGTCATAATCGTAAAGAATAAAATGTATAGAAACAAAAAAGCGACATTCTGTGAGGAATATCGCTTCTATAAGTGGTACCTCCAGGAATCGAACCGGGGACACACGGATTTTCAGTCCGATGCTCTACCAACTGAGCTAAGGCACCGTCTTCGACTTTTGTTTTGGAAGAGAGTATCGAAGTTTCTCTCTATAAGTGGTACCTCCAGGAATCGAACCGGGGACACACGGATTTTCAGTCCGATGCTCTACCAACTGAGCTAAGGCACCTTGCTTATTTGCGGGTGCAAAGATATGTATTGTTATTGAAACTGCCAAATATTAGACAACTTTTTTATCAAATTGCAAAAAGTTTTCGTGCATTTTCTGTTGTTGTGCGTGCCACTTCCTCTGTTGTGGTGTCGTATATCTCTGCTAATTTGTCGATGATGTGCGGGATGTATGCGCTTTCATTTCGCTTACCGCGGTGGGGCACAGGCGTAAGATAAGGCGCATCTGTCTCGAGCAGAATTCGGTGAAGAGGGACGCACGCGTGGAGTACGGCGGGAAGCGTACTTTTCTTGAATGTCACAATGCCGCCGATACCAAGATAGAAACCGTCGAAGGTAAGCAGTTCGCGTGCTTCTTCTGTTGTTCCGCCAAAGCAATGGAAGATACCGCCAGGTATTTGCGAGGTATCCGCTTCTCGAAGTGTGGTAACAATATCTTGATGAGCATTGCGCGCATGAATCACCAATGGTTTGCGGAATTCGTTAGCCCAACGTATTTCTTCGCGAAACACTTCTATCTGTTCCTCGCGTCGGCTTTGATCCCAATACAGATCGATACCCACTTCGCCCACAGCGCAGTAGCGATCGGGTGTAGTGTAGAGCAGCTGCTTCATCTTCTCCACCAGCGGCCAAGGATCAGCAGGGAGCTCCTCTGGTTGTAGTCCCATCATTGGCAGACAAAGGTTGGGGAAGTCGTCACACATCTGCAACATCCTCCCGATGCTCTCTTCGTCCACATTCGGCAAGAGGAGTTTCTCTGCTCCTGCCGCACGAGCACGCTCCACCATTTCGGCTCTATCGGCGTCGAACTCTTCGCCGTAGAGGTGTGTGTGAGTATCTATAAACGTCATATTGTGAGAATCAGAGTGGGGGAACTATTTCTTACGGTTGAGCAACTTTTCGGCATAGTTCCACAACGGTTGCTTGCGCTCAGCATCGATGGGCAGACTGTCGAAGATGCGGCGCGCTTCGGCATAGAGCGTTTCCATGCGTTCGCGGCAGAGTGCGGGAATCTCCAAATCATCGTAGAGAGCCAGTACGCCTGCCACTTTCTCCTCGCGCTCGTCCACCTCGTTGAGCAAACGATTGAGCTCTGCCTTCTGTACTTCGTTTGCGCGGTTGAATGCATTGATAAGCATAAATGTTTTTTTTGCACAACAGATGTCGCCGCCGATTTGCTTACCAAACACAGCGGGATCACCGTAGCAATCGAGATAATCGTCTTGCAACTGGAAAGCCAGTCCGATTTTCTCGCCAAACTGATAGAGCTGTTCACAATCTTCTTTGGGCGCATCGGCTATCAACGCCCCCGCTTTGAGGGCGCAAGCCAGCAGCACGCTTGTTTTTAGGCGAATCATCTCGATATATTCCTCTTCCCGAACATCGCTGCGACTTTCAAAGTTCATGTCGTACTGCTGTCCCTCGCAGATTTCTTGCATCGTTCGCGCTGCCAAGTTGAGCACCTCGGGGAGGCGGTGACAATCTGTGCGGAGAATGTGTTGAAACGCCATGATGAGCATGGTGTCGCCCGAGAGGATAGCCGTGTTCTCGTCCCATTTCTTGTGAACCGTCGGCTTGCCACGGCGCATATCGGCTTTGTCCATCAAGTCGTCGTGCAGCAGTGTGTGGTTGTGGTACGTCTCCAAACCAATGGCAGTGGGGAGTGCTCGCTCCGTGTCCTCCTTGTAGAGTGCGTAAGCCATAAGCGTCAGCGTCGGGCGCAAGCGTTTACCTCCCATGGAGAGCACATAGCGGATGGGTTCGTAGAGTCCCTCTGGTTGTTGAGGATAGGGGATAGCAGCGAGAGCTGCTTCTATTTTGTTCAGGATTGTTTCCATAGTTATTGTTAGGAATTACAGATTATCGAGACTGTAGGCCACGCTGAATTGCAGCGAAGAGAAACCTACATGATATTTAGCGTATGAAGCACCGAACTTGAGGCGCTTGAGTTGAAGTCCAACACCTGCTGTGAGTCCGGCCCACTTTGATGCACCAGCCGATTTTAGTTCGTTGCCGCGCCGCACATTGTAGCCCAAACTCAAGTAGAGCCAGTCAGTGGGCAGAACATCCACACCCAAAACGAGATGATTCAACGCCATTTTCATATTGCTCATTTCTCCCTCGTCGGAAGCATGGAAATAGTAATTTTTCTTCCAACGTGTCAAGTCGGTCAGTGTCACATTCAATCTCACGGGAAGCGACTCCAATCCTTTCGTAAAGCCGAAAGTCATGTTAAATGGTAAGTGTCCCGACTGGCCTTCGTGGAAATCTTTGAGTTGTGCTCCCACATTGCGCAGCGCAAAGGAAGCACTGAAGTCGCGCTCTTCATCGAAATAGTTGAGGCCCAAATCCACTCCCAAACCGAAGGCGTGGTAACTGCTGTAGCTCGGACAAGCCATCTTAACGTTCGCGCCACCAGCCCAGCGGTCGGAGAGCAAATAGCTGTAGCCCACGGCCAGAATGATATCATTAGCGTTAAACGTTCCCAAAGTGTTACCTTGTTCGTCGGTTTCTTTCATCTCGCCATAGTTCATCAGTTGCCCCATCAGTGCCACTGTATGGCGTTGCCCAACAGCCTTAACGCCTTGAAAGCCTAAATACTTACTTCCCGCGCCGTATGTCATAAAGTTGAAACCCACACTATAGTCTGTCACACCAGAGAGTAAGGCTGGATTGCTCCACCCCACATCGGGGCGATCCTCCACATTAGAAATGTTATCGCCACCCAAGGCAGAGGCATGGCTCGAAACAGGAAGTTTCAACACGTCATAAGAGGATGTGGATTCTTGAGCTTGCAAACTGAGTGGTAATAGCAATGACAATATTATATAGATGACACCTTTTTTCATTCTTTAACTGAAATTGTGTTCAAAGATACAGAGAAATCCCGAAATCTGAACTACTTTTGTAGCCTAAAACGGGTGAAAATTACCTTTATATAACGTGTTTCGAGACGAATTATTATCAAAGGAATGGTGTAATCTGGTCTTCCAAGGGCGGAACAAGGATTATGGTGCTTACGTGATGAGAAAGAACGCTGGCAGGCGGCTCACGTGGGCACTTTCTATTGTTTTAGGCGTTACCTTTCTTTGTGCTGCTGTCCCCTTGGCCGTGATGGCTTACATCAACTATCAGATTCGTCAAGCTGGCACAGAGATAGAGCGGCTCACACAGTTCAAACCGCTCGATTTGGACCAAGAGAAAAACATCAAAGCCATAGCGGCCGGACGCTTTGTGCCTCGGAGGGTAGGCCCGAAGGGAGATAAAATGACCGTGCCCGATATTGTTGATCATATTCCCCCTTCACTCAAGTTCGGTATCGAAGGTCCTGAAACGCTGACGGTTAATGATGATGAATTGGTGAATCTTCCCGACACTGCCCACAATGCTGAGCGCGAGGATCTTCCTGATGAGGGCCGACAGCTCACGCCTACCCAAGTGGTGGAGGAGATGCCGCAATTTCCTGGCGGTATTGATGCGTTGGTGAAGTTTTTCGACGAAAACGTTGCCTACCCGCAGAGCGCGATAGATGCCAAGAAAGAAGGCGACCTTGAGGTGTGTTTCTTGGTAGATGCAAAAGGCAACGTAAGAGAACCCAAAATTTCTCGCAAGCTCTCCCCCGAACTCGATGCCGCAGCCTTGGAGGCATGTAAGAAGATGCCGCGCTGGAAACCGGGAAAGGTGGGAGGAAAAGTTTCAATCGTGCAAGTTACAGTTCCTATACATTTTCAATTGAAATAAACTTATGAAAAAGATAATAGTAGCCATAGATGGTCATTCATCGTGCGGTAAGAGCACGATGGCAAAGGCCTTGGCAAAAGAGATTGGATATATCTACGTCGATACAGGTGCGATGTATCGTGCCGTCACGCTTTTTGCACTTCGCCGCGGATTCTTCCACGGTAGCGACATTGACGCTCCAGCCTTGGAAGCAGCGATGGGAGAGGTGCATATCAACTTCCAGTTGGATGCTGCAACGGGTCTGCCGCTCGTTTGTCTCAACGGCGAGGTGGTAGAGAATGAGATTCGCGGCATGGAGGTAAGCAGCCGTGTGAGTCCCATCGCTGCGCTGCCGTTTGTGCGTATTGCCATGACGCGTCAGCAGCAAGAAATGGGGTGTGAGAAAGGCATCGTTATGGACGGCCGCGACATCGGTACGGCTGTATTTCCCAACGCCGAACTTAAAGTCTTTGTCACCGCCAGCGCGGAGGTGAGAGCGCGCCGCCGCTACGACGAACTCACCGCTAAGGGGCAGCAAGTGGATTTCAATGAGATTCTGAAAAATGTGGAGGAGCGCGATTATATCGACTCCCACCGCGAACTCAATCCGCTGCGTCAGGCTGACGATGCACTGGTTTTGGACAATTCCACACTCACCCGCGAAGAGCAAAGCCAATGGCTGTTGGATGCTTTCAAACGTGCCTCTCTTTAATGAATCTGCCCTTATGAATATCGAAATTGATAGTCGTTCCGGTTTCTGCCATGGTGTGACCACTGCTATCAAAAAGGCTGAAACAGAACTTCAAGGAAAGGAACGCCTCTATTGTTTGGGCGACATCGTCCACAACGATCGTGAGGTGGAACGATTGCGCTTGGCTGGACTGGAAACCATAGAGCACAACAGTTTTTCTCAGCTCCATGATGCCAAAGTGCTGTTGCGCGCACACGGTGAACCGCCTGCTACCTATGCCTTAGCAGCGCAAAATCGTATCACGCTTGTGGATGCCACCTGCCCCGTTGTGTTGCAGTTGCAAAAACGCGTGAAAAATGTCTACGCCCAAATGCCCGAAGCCCAAATCGTTATCTTCGGTAAGCGTGGACACGCGGAGGTTATCGGCCTTGTGGGACAAACCGAGGGACACGCCCTTGTTATTCAGAGTGTGGAGGAAGCTGCACGCCTCGATTTTAGTCGCGATATTTATTTGTTCTCACAAACCACTATGTCGCTTGATGGTTTTCATCAAGTCATCGACTATATCACCAGCCACATTCTCGAACCCGCCCACTTCCATTATGCCGACACCATCTGCCGCCAAGTGGCCAATCGTTTGCCCAATATTCGCAGTTTTGCAGCACGCCACGATGTTATCATTTTCGTGAGCGGCTTGAAGAGTTCTAATGGCAAAATGCTCTACAATGCCTGTCTGCAAGTCAACCCTCGCTCATATATCGTCGACAATCCTGCGGCCATTGAGCGAGAGTGGTTCACCAATGCCGAAACGGTAGGTATCTGTGGCGCTACAAGCACCCCCACTTGGTTGATGGAAAGTTGCAAAGAAGTGATCAGTAAGTTTTAGTGTTTTCCACTAAGTTTTCCACCCAGTTTTCCACAGCATAAATTTTTGAATATCTCTTTGGTAGTCAATAGGAAAACCTCTGTATGAAGCTCTTTCTTAAAGCGGAAAACTAACAAGTCTATATATAGCTCCACCGAAACTCTTTTGGTGGAGTTTTTTCATACCCCAAAGTTTCTGTGCGATACGCACCAGCGTGAATTTCCTTATTGCGTTTTCAAATACAATAAGGCTGTCAGCTGACATCCTTATTGCGTCAGCCAGCGCCCTTATTGTATTTTTGAACGCGACAAATAAGGCCACAACTATGAGAAAATACACTCCTTTCCAGAGTTTGTTTTTCTTGTTGTCACGTCGTCATGTTGTCACACTTCGACTATAACTAATTGAAAATGTAAGGTTTGAATGCGTGACAACAAGGTGACAACGGTGTGACAACAAATATTTTGTTGTCACGCCCGCAAGCATCTGTTTATCAGCAGATTTACTCCTCCGTGACGACGTGACAACAAAAAACGGATTTTTCTTGGTAGGAGACGGCGATGGGTGAAGCTATATATTCAGTTGAAATGTTTGGATTTTTCACTTATTTTATATTACATTCGCATGCAAAGAGGATAA
>CAUSYJ010000086.1:0-7140 GCA_963535845.1 uncultured Alloprevotella sp. | reverse complement strand
TTTGAAGCGAACTTGCTTCAACTTGAGAATGATGTTGGTTACGTCTTCCTTCACACCAGGGACAGAAGCAAATTCGTGTTCTACTCCATCAATCTTGATAGCGCAGATGGCGAAACCTTCCAACGAGGAGAGGAGGATGCGACGTAGAGCATTGCCGACGGTGGTACCGAAACCTGTTTCCAAAGGACGGAATTCAAATTTTCCATACTTAGAATCGTTTTCGAGCATAACCACTTTGTCGGGTTTTTGGAATGCTAATATCGCCATGAAAAATCGTATTATGAATTAGTTCTTAGAGTAGAGCTCGACGATCAACTGTTCCTTGATATTCTCAGGAATGTCAGCGCGCTCGGGCTTGTGGAGGAGCTTACCAGACTTGGTAGCTTCGTCCCATTCCACCCAAGGATACTTGGAATGATTGAATCCAGCGAGAGAGTCAGCAATCACTTCGAGTGACTTAGACTTTTCGCGAACAGCAACCACTTGACCAGGCTTAACGCTGTAAGAAGCGATGTTTACCACACGACCATCTACTGTGATGTGCTTGTGATTTACAAGCTGACGAGCAGCAGCACGAGTGCCAGCGATACCAAGACGATATACGACATTGTCAAGACGACATTCGAGAGCTTGAAGCAAAAGTTCACCGGTGATACCGCTAGCCTTTGCAGCCTTATCGAAGAGGTTACGGAATTGCTTTTCGAGAACGCCATAGGTGAACTTAGCCTTTTGCTTCTCGGCGAGCATGATGCCGTATTCAGAGGTCTTGCGACGACGCACGTTTTGGTTGCGACCCTGCATACGCTTGGTAGTGTTGCCGAAGATGTCTTCACCGAACTTGCGAGAAAGACGAACCTTAGGACCTGTATATCTTGCCATATTGGTTGATTTACTTTGTAATTGTTATCGTTATCTTAGGGCGACTTCAGCCACTGCAACTGGAATGCTCCAGTATGCGGTGGGATGAAATCGTTCTAGTTTGCTTTCTTCCTTTTTCGTACTAACAATGTGAATACTACTGAAAATCCACTATCGAAGCACTAAGCCGCATGATCCAGTCACTCGAGGGTGCACAGTTTACAATGTTGCGGAAGAGAAGCTCAGGTTGTCTTTAATTACACGCGACGGCGCTTGGGAGGACGGCAGCCATTGTGTGGGAGTGGAGTAACGTCGATGATTTCAGTTACTTCGATACCAGCACCGTGGCAAGCGCGGATAGCGCTTTCACGACCGTTACCAGGACCCTTAACGTATGCCTTAACCTTGCGGAGACCGAGGTCGAAAGCTACCTTTGCACAGTCTTGAGCAGCCATCTGGGCAGCGTAAGGAGTGTTCTTCTTAGAACCGCGGAAGCCCATCTTACCAGCACTTGACCAAGAGATAACTTGACCTTCGCCGTTAGCGAGTGAAACGATGATATTGTTGAAAGAGCTGTGTACGTGGAGCTGACCTTGCGCGTCAACCTTCACGTTACGCTTCTTTGCAGAGACAGTTTTCTTTGCCATAAGTTTACTTATTATTTAGTAGCCTTCTTCTTGTTAGCAACGGTCTTCTTGCGACCCTTGCGAGTACGAGCGTTATTCTTCGTGCTCTGGCCACGGAGGGGAAGACCAATACGGTGGCGAATACCACGGTAGCAACCGATGTCCATGAGACGCTTGATGTTGAGCTGTACTTCAGAGCGGAGGTCACCCTCTACCTTGAACTCAGCACCAATGATTTCACGAATCTTGGCGGCTTGGTCGTCCGTCCAATCTTTTACTTTGATGTCTCTGTCGATCCCGGCCTTGTCAAGGATTTTTGCCGAGCTACTACGACCAATACCGAAGATATAGGTCAAAGCGATTTCGCCTCGCTTGTTTTGAGGCAAATCAACACCAACAATTCTTATTGCCATATACTTATTTTATTTTTGTCTGTTGGATTAACCCTGACGTGTCTTGAACTTAGGGTTTTTCTTGTTAATCACATAGAGGCGGCCCTTGCGACGTACAATCTTGCAGTCAGCAGTGCGCTTCTTCAAGGATGCTCTTGTCTTCATATCTTGAATGATGTTTTATTTGTATCGGAATACGATTCTGCCTTTCGACAAATCGTAAGGACTCATTTCCACTTTCACTCGGTCACCAGGAAGAATCTTGATGTAGTGCATACGCATCTTACCCGAGATGTGAGCGGTAATGGGATGACCGTTCTCTAACTCTACACGGAACATCGCGTTGCTCAAAGCTTCGATGATTGTTCCGTCCTGTTCAATTGCAGTTTGTTTAGCCATAGATGTTCTAATAGAGGTTACCTTCCACTCGTTCGATTTCTTCAAACGAAGAAAGAATATCAGCTTTGCCATTGTGAATGGCGATGGTATGCTCGAAATGCGCTGCCATACTTCTGTCGCGAGTAAGGATGCTCCACTTATCGGGGTGCATACCTATTTCAGGACTACCCAAGGTGATCATGGGTTCGATGGCGATGCAGAGACCATTTTTGAGTTGCTTACCCGTGCCTCGCTTACCATAGTTGGGAATTGAGGGTTCTTCGTGCATTTCACGACCGATGCCGTGACCGACGAATTCGCGAACGACTCCGAATCCTTCTGCTTCACAATGACTCTGCACTGCTGCACCAATGTCACCTATGCGGTGATTGGGGAGGGCAGCTTCGATGCCTTTGTAAAGACTCTCTTTTGTGGTGCGTAAGAGGCGTTTCACCTCTTCACTGACTTCTCCTACACAAAACGTGTAGGCGGAGTCACCACAAAATCCGTTGAGGAAAGTGCCACAGTCGATAGAAACGATGTCTCCATCTTTGAGCGGCTCTGCTGTGGGAAGACCGTGCACCACGACTTCGTTGACCGAAGCACAAATGGATGCAGGGAAGGGATCGGTGTCAGGGAAACTTGCGGGGAAACCTTTGAAAGTAGGAATCGCTCCGTGGTCTCTGATGAATTGTTCTGCCAAGGCATCCAACTCGAGAGTCGTCACACCAGGCTTCACAACCTTTGCTATTTCTGCGAGTGTTGCGCTGACCAACTGGTTGGCTGCACGCAGCAACTCGATTTCTTCTTCAGTTTTCAGATAAATCATCTGACGAGATTCTATGTGCCTTATACGTTTGAACGGTTGCGAGTGTGTCCTGCATTGAGCATTCTGTCGTAGTTGCGCACTGACATGTGGCTGTCGATTTGCTGGATGGTATCCAACACAACACCGACAAGGATGAGCAACGACGTACCTCCGAAGAAGTGTGCAAATGCTTGGTGCACTCCGAATGGCTTCATTTGAGCGAAGACAGGGAGAATAGCAATTGCAGCGATGAAGAGTGAACCTGGCAATGTGAGGTGTGACATCACGTTGTCAATGTAATCAGCAGTATCTTTACCGGGCTTGATACCTGGAATGAAACCGTTGTTACGCTTCATATCTTCTGCCATCTGTACGGGATTCATTGTGATCGCCGTATAGAAGTAGGTGAATGCTACAATGAGCAATACGAACACTACGTTGTAAAGAACGCTATTGTTATGAAGGAATTGTTGCAAAATGGGGCTTTGCACGTTCAGCGACTGTACGAGCATCATTGGGATGAACATGATGGCCTGAGCAAAGATGATCGGCATCACGTTAGCCGCAAAGAGCTTCAAAGGAATGTACTGACGCGCACCACCAAACTGATTCTTGCGACCTTCAATGCGTTTAGCGTACTGTACTGGAACTTTACGTACCGCTTTTACCAAAAGAATGGCGAAAGCCATCACAAAGACAAGAGCAATAATCTCAGCGAGGAACTTGATGAGACCACCACCTTCTGCTCCGGAGAGAGCTGAGGTGAATTCCTCAACAAAAGCCACTGGAAGACGAGCAATGATACCAATCATGATGATCACGGAGACACCATTGCCGATGCCTTTGTCAGTGATGCGTTCTCCAAGCCACAATACAAACATAGAGCCTGCTGCGAGGATAATGGTCGACATGACCATGAATCCCAACCCATCGCCCATCAAGAACGCACCGCTACCTTGCGTCTGCGCCTTGAGGTTGATGAGATAAGTTGGAGCTTGGAAGGTGAGGATGGCAAGAGTCAAAAAGCGTGTGTACTGATTGATCTTGCGCGTTCCGCTTTCACCTTCGCGTTGCATCTTTTGGAAATAGGGAACTGCAACTGCCAAGAGCTGAATAACAATCGAAGCTGTGATGTAGGGCATAATACCCAAAGCAAAGATTGAAGCTTGAGAGAATGCTCCACCAGAGAACATGTCAAGAAGCGACATAAGGCCGCCCTCCGTCTGCTTGTGCAGATTAGCCAACGCGTTTGAATCGATACCGGGGAGAACCACAGTCGAACCAAAACGATAGATGGCTACGAACAGGATGGTGATGAGAATGCGCACGCGCAAGTCCTCAATGCGCCAGATGTTCTTGAGTGTTTCGATTATTTTTTTCATTCGACTCTTAGAATTTCGTTATTTAGAGTTGAGCAGCCGTACCGCCTGCTGCTTCGATAGCAGCTACAGCAGCCTTGGAGAAAGCGTGAGCTTCTACGGTAAGCTTAACCTTCAATTCACCATTAGCAAGCACCTTTACGAGTGACTTACCGTTGATGAAACCTGCTTCGATAAGCTCTGCAACACCAATCTTCTCGAGGTTCTTAGCCTCGGCAAGAGTTTGGAGGGTGTTGAGATTGATGGGCTTATACTCGACACGGTTGATGTTCTTGAAACCAAACTTAGGAAGACGGCGTTGGAGAGGCATCTGACCACCTTCGAAACCAATCTTCTTGCTGTAACCAGAACGAGACTTGGCACCCTTATGACCGCGGGTAGAAGTACCACCGAGTCCAGAACCAGGACCACGACCGATACGCTTGCGCGTTTGGGTAGAACCGTTGGCAGGTTTGAGAGTATGTAATTTCATAATGTCGTTACGTTTTGGATTATTCTACTACTGTTACCAAGTGGTGAACCTTGCGAATCATACCGCGAGTGCAAGCATTGTCTTCGAGTTCTACAACATGGTAGAGCTTAGTGAGACCAAGCGCATCGAGAGTACGCTTTTGATCTACGGGCGCGCCGATGCGGCTGCGAGTTTGCTGAATCTTAATCTTTGCCATGTGATTATCCTCTGAAAACTTTATCCAATGAAACACCACGATGTTGAGCCACAGTGCGTGCATCACGCATTTCACCAAGAGCTTGGATGGTAGCCTTTACCAAGTTGTGGGGGTTAGAAGAACCCTTAGACTTAGCCAAAACGTTGGTGATACCTACACTTTCGAACACGGGGCGCATAGCACCACCGGCTACTACTCCAGTACCTTCAGAAGCGGGGAGGATGAGCACCTCAGCACCGCCGAAGCGAGCAGCTTGTTCGTGAGGAACAGTACCTTTGATGATGGGCACCTTAACGAGGTTCTTCTTGGCAGCTTCTACGCCCTTAGCAATAGCGGCAGTAACTTCGCCAGCCTTACCAAGACCGTAACCGATAACACCCTTACCATCACCAACTACTACGATAGCAGCGAAAGTGAAAGTGCGACCACCCTTAGTAACCTTCGTTACACGATTGATAGCAACGAGTCTATCTTTCAATTCTTCATTGTTTGCATTTACTCTGTTTGCCATAATCTTTAGAATTTGAGTCCACCATTACGAGCGCCTTCAGCAACTTCCTTCACGCGACCGTGGTAGAGGTAGCCGTTACGATCAAAAACTACAGTAGTGATACCTGCTTCAAGAGCCTTCTTGGCTACTGCTTCACCCACCTTGAATGCTTGTTCCTTCTTGGGGCAAGCTTCAAGACCGAGAGAAGAAGCTGCAACGAGCGTGCTGCCTACTTCATCATTGATGATCTGAACGTAGATTTGCTTGTTGCTACGGAAAACGCTCATGCGAGGACGCTCAGCCGTGCCAGAAATCTTATTGCGAACGCGATACTTAATCTTTACGCGTCTTGCTTCTTTTACTTTTGTCATAATCTTGTGTCGTGATTAGAGATTACTTAGCACCTGCCGACTTACCAGACTTACGACGGATTTGTTCACCGACGTAAAGAATACCCTTACCCTTGTAAGGTTCAGGCTTACGGAAAGAGCGAATCTTAGCGCATACGAGGCCAAGAAGCTGCTTGTCGCAAGAAGTGAGGCAGATATAAGGGTTCTTGTTACGCTCCATCTTAGTTTCCACAGAAATTTCCTTAGGAAGCTGAATCAAGATGGGGTGCGTGAAGCCAAGAGAGAAAGTGATAAGATTCCCCTTATTCTCTACACGATAACCGACACCCACAAGTTCCATTTCAGCCTTGTACTGTTCAGTCACACCAACAACCATGTTGTTGACGAGGGCGCGGTAGAGGCCATGGAACGCTTGCTTTTGCTTTTGTTCCACTTCGCTGTTCTCATCGATAGCGAAGGTGATTTGACCATCTGCGATAGTGACAATGATAGAGGGATCAACAGCCTGAGAGAGTTCACCCTTCGGACCTTTAACGGTCACTACATTATCCTTCAGGGTAGCTTCTACGCCTGCAGGAATGTTAATCGGCAATTTACCAATTCTAGACATTTTGTTCCTTCTGTTTATTAGTATACATAGCAAAGAACCTCACCGCCAATCTTGAGGGCAGCAGCTTCCTTGTCTGTCATTACACCTTTGGACGTGGAGATGATAGCAATACCAAGTCCGTTGATTACGCGAGGCATGTCACGGTAACCAGTATACTTACGCATACCTGGAGTAGAAACACGCTTCAAGCTCTTAATTGCGCTCACCTTAGTGGCGGGGTTGTACTTAAGAGCGATTTTGATAGTGCCTTGAGGCCCTACTTCCTCAAACTTGTAGTTGAGGATATAGCCCTTGTCGAAGAGGATCTTAGTAATGTCCTTCTTCAAGTTTGACGCAGGTACTTCAACTACGCGATGCTTAGCTTGGATCGCGTTGCGAAGACGGGTCAAAAAGTCTGCTATAGGATCAGTCATTTATTGAGAGTTTAATTTATCGGGAATTTCCCGACAGTGTTAAATATTTGTTGGTCTCAATTGAGAGTGCATCTTACCAAGATGCTTTGCGAACGCCAGGGATAAGACCTGCTGAAGCCATCTCGCGGAATTGGATACGAGAAAGACCGAAGAGGCGGATATAACCCT
>CAUSYJ010000085.1:0-7195 GCA_963535845.1 uncultured Alloprevotella sp. | reverse complement strand
ATCCTTATACTGTCAGGTGATACAATAAAGATAATGCATCAATAAAAAACCAGCCTTACTGAGAAGTTATTTTACAAATAACATCCCGATAGGGCTGGCTATTTTGAGGAATACGATTTATTTAATCACCAAAGCGCGATCGATAGCATCCACTAAGGAAGCGTTGTGGGCTTGCGTCTTAGCATCAGCCACTGGCATATTCAGTTTTTTGCGTAGTTGCTTCAGTGTTGACAGCACAGCAGGGCGAGCATCATTAGAAAGACTTGCAGAATTGAAGAAGTCGATCAATTTCTGCACATAAAGTTTCTGCACATCACGCGTATATTGAGAAGGCGTACCGTTCTTGAAAATATAGTTTGTAAGATCCTGCAAATATTCTGATGCCTGGTATTCAGCATTCAGTCCATTGAGCAGAGAGGAGTTTACAAGCAGCATCATGGTACGTGCAGCAATGCTGTACGTAGTGTTATTTACATCGGGGAATAGACTTTTTACATAAGCTGGCTCACGGAACCAAGTAGGCTCTGTGATAACGTTATCAGCAACAAACTTCAAGCATTCTTTCTGACGAGCCTTACTCACATTGATATAAACATTTCCACCATTGTCCACCGTGCCATAATTCTTGTAGACACCACCTATATTGCGGACAACGTGCCCCATATAACGGAGGAACTGCCTCATCACCTGTTGGTACATTGACTTGAGGTTTGTGGAATAAATATCATTGCTTTGATAGGTCCATTCGGGCAATTGCGGCAACATGCGTTTCAAATTGCGAATTCCATAATAAGAAGCCTTAACTGCATCGTCGCCCAAGTCCTCAGTTTGGCAGCGGCTGTCGCGGGTAGTATTCGTTTCACCATCACCAAACCAAATTCTCGGCTGACCACTAATCTTTGAATCGACACGTGCATTGGCATAAGCCTCGTTCGTCATCTTCTCGAGCTCATAATGGTCGCTATTGTCATCATAAGCATTCCACATCGGAGTGTAACCCCATTTGATCGCCCATACATCATAGTCGCCAATGCGTGGGAAGATTCCCGCACGCGAAATACCGTCTTCAGGCTGCGCCACATAGTTGAAACGAGCGTAGTCCATAATGGAAGGCGTATGCCCGTGAGCCTCAACAAAAGCTTTGTTGCGAAGACTATCGACAGGAACCGTGCTACTCGAGCCGAAGTTGTGGCGAAGGCCGAGCGTGTGGCCCACTTCGTGAGAAGACACAAAGCGAATGAGCTCGCCCATTAGTTCGGTGTCGTACTTCATCTTACGAGCGGCCTCATCAAGCGTTCCGGCTTGAATCATATACCAGTCGTGTACCAGCGTCACCACCTTGTCATACCAGCAAATATGACTTTCCAGAATTTCACCTGAGCGCGGGTCGTGCACCTGTGGGCCATAAGCGTTTTCTATCGGAGCGGCCAAATAGCGAATCACGCTGTAGCGCGCATCCTCCATACTCATCGTTTTGTCAGAATCAGGCCATTCTTTTGCAAGAATAGCATTCTTAAAGCCTGCTGCCTCAAAAGCTTTCTGCCAGTCCTCAACACCTTGAATCAAATACTTGCGCCATTGTTTGGGGGTGGCAGGATCGATATAGTAAACAATCGGTTTCTTCGGCTCCACAAGTTCACCGCGTTTCATCTTCTCCATGTCGGCAGAATCTTTCGGGTCTAAACGCCAGCGAGTGATGAAGCGTTTCGGCTCAACACGTTGCTGATTGTCACTAAAATACACAAAATCGTCAGTGAAATAGCCCACGCGCGGATCGAACAAACGGCGCATCATCGGCTTCTTAGGAAGGAGAACAAAAGAGATGTTCAAACCGAAAGTTACCTTACCTGTAGCAGATGCTGCCATACTGCGCGGTTGCTGCGACATAAAGGTTCTAACCAAACGAATCTCAGTGTTCATAGGGAAAGTCTTGACACTTTCAACGTAGGAAAGTTGCGGCAAGAAGCCCGTGAGGCCGAAATTCTGCTTGTAGTATTGAGGTACACTAAACGCTGCATTATCGTCGTTTAGCAAAGAGGTTACTTTAACTTTATACATACCTTTTGCATGGCTTTCTATTTTGAAAGCAGCCACAATAGGGTTGGTATTGCTGATAGTTACTGCACGATTGATAGCATCAATAGAATCAGCAGTATTCATCAAGATGTTTGAGCGCATCAAAAGCTTATCGCCAGGTGCTTTCTCGAAATAGATTGTCTGCTGATTCACTTGCTCACCGGCAAACTTGCCAACGTTGGCTGGCGCTTGCGTGAGACGCACAGTGGTTAAGAACTCGCGAGATAAAAGACTATCAGCGATTTCAAAGAAATAGTCTTCACCTTGCTTTGTTACGGTGAACAGACCTTTCGTAGTCTCAGGTTTTGCAGCAGAAGCCTGCTGTCCGCCTGCCGAAGCCACCGTAGCAGAAAGCTTTGCAGACTGTGTCTTTTTCCGAGCGGCTGATGGTGTACTTACCAGCAGACCGCAAAGAAGAAACGGGATGACATGTTTCATAGGTGTGTAAAAAAAAGATTGATATTATATTTTTAGAATTTCCTTTTTGAAGAGTTCGAAAGAACCGTCCAAACGACTCAGTTCGTAGTCACGCAAACGGAGGGAGAAAGTTCCTGGAAGTTCGCCAAGGGCAAAATAGGACTGCAAGATACTGGCCATATTATAGCTCAAGTTATCGCCGCGCTGCATCAGCTGAACGCTATAGGTGCGCAGCAGCTTAGTGTCGTGTTCCACCTTTTTGAGTTGTTGGAACATTTCGTAATAACACGGCAGGGTTCCTGCTGACAAGAGATAGAACGCTTGTGTGGAAATATCGTCAGAACAAAACAAATGCAAGAGCAAACGAACTTCTTCCACTGTGCGAACTACAGGCAAGAGGGTAAGCAAAAGCTTCCGACAATCTATTGGGCTGGCCACATCGGCAAACTGCTGTAATGTAAGTATATCAAGTTTGAACTGATCTGCGGAATAGAGCGTAATGGCAGCTTTGAGGAAGGTGCCAAGATAGGCTTTTGAGTTGGAAGAAACCAGAACAAGGAAAGAGTTCCAAAAAACCGTGGGACTGTTGGCCAACTTAGGCAAGAGCTTCTCCCCCAGCAAGAAGCCAGCTGTTCGAAAATCCTGATTGGAAAGCCCCTCTAAGAAAGAACGCAGTCCTTGAATGTCGTCCGCGGCCAGATAGGCTAGCAGACGACGTTCAAGGACTGGATTATGTCTCTTCAGTATGGACATGTTTATAAAAAGAGGTGTAGCAAGTGAAAAGAAATAGTCACTGACTGCGGCTCTTATCTTATTTTCGAGTTAGCAAGACAACATTCTCCACATGCTGCGTGTGGGGGAACATGTCTACGGGCTGCACCTTAAGAACCTTATATTTTTCGTCCAACAATTGGAGGTCGCGCGCCTGCGTAGCAGGATTGCAGCTGACATAAACGATGCGCTCGGGAGCAGCATTGAGAATCACGTTGACAACATCGGCGTGCATACCCGCACGTGGTGGATCAGTGATAATCACATCAGGCCGACCGTATTGCGCAATAAAGTCATCGTTCAGTACGTCCTTCATATCGCCCGCGAAAAATAGGGTATTATCGAGTTTGTTTAAGGCCGCGTTCACTTTAGCATCTTCAATAGCCTCTGGAACATACTCGATGCCGATTACTTGTCGCGCTTGGTGAGCCACAAAATTGGCAATCGTTCCCGTACCTGTGTAAAGGTCGTAGACAAGTTCTTTTCCGGTCAATCCAGCAAAGTTGCGCGCCACTTTATAAAGCTCATAGGCCTGTTCCGTATTGGTTTGATAGAAGCTCTTCGGTCCCACTTTAAAGCGGAGGTCTTCCATCGTTTCGTAGATATAGTCGTGACCGGCGTAAATCTGAATGTCTAAGTCGCCAATCGTATCATTACATTTCTGATTGTCCACCCACAAGAGAGAAGAAACCTCGGGGAAGTTGATGTGTATCCACTCCATCAGCGCCATTGCCTTTGGCTGATCGTCAGCCTCTTTCAAACAGAATTGCACAACGAGCATCACCTCGCCCGTGGCCGATGTGCGAATCATTATGTTTCGCAAAAGGCCTTCCTGCTTGCGGAGGTCGAAGAATGTCAAAGCGTTATCAAAAGCATACTGGCGAATACCATTACGCAAGCGGTTGTTAATGTCGTCCATGAGCCAGCACTCGTCAATGTCGAGTATCTTATCAAAAGCTCCAGGTATATGAAAGCCCACGGCATTCATATTGTCGAATGTCTCGCCCGAAGATATCTGCTCTTTCGTCAACCATTTTTTATTGGAAAAGCCAAACTCCAATTTGTTGCGGTATTGCTTGATATGTTTACTACCGAGTATTGGAGAAATCTCGGGAAGTTCTATCTTGCCAATACGGGTCAAAACATCTGTCACCTGCTGCTGTTTGTAGGCAAGCTGCTCCTCATAGGGAAGAATCTCCCACTTGCAACCGCCACAAACACCATAGTGTTTGCAAAAAGGTTTGCAACGCTTTTCAGAATACTTATGGACTTTAACAGCTTCGGCTTCAGCATAAGAATGCTTTTTTCGCGTTAGCTGCAAGTCTACAACATCTCCAGGTACAACATAAGGAACAAAAATTACCATCCCATCAACGCGCGCTAAGGCTTTTCCCTCAGCTGCCACATCAGTTATTTCGATTTGCTCCAATAAAGGAAGCGGCTTTTTCTTTCGACTCATTAGTATATATGTAATCTATTGCAAAGATACACAATTATAGCGAAAACCACAGAATTGACTCCTGTTTGCAGAAAGATATAGTTCTATTGTCATCGTGTTTTGAAACCATCCGTTTGAGGATAAAGAGATTCACTCAGAGCATGGAATAAAGGCGCGTGACAAGTCGAGGAGCAGCAAACTCACTGCGCACTTCCTCATCAACAACAACATAACCGCGCTCCACAAGTAGAGGCAAAGCTTCAGCAGGAAGGTCTACCTCATAACAATCTGCTAACAACACACGATGGGTCAAAACGTGTTTCATACCTTCTGCCACCAAGTGATAGCTGCTTCCTGAAGGCAGATCAGCAGTACGGACCACCTCATCAAATTCCGCCTTGTGCTCAAACTCTAACAAAGGCGGTTCGTAGAGACCTTGCCAAATGTCGCCAGCTCCCCTACGATGCAAAAAGATTTTCCCCTCACAACGAAGATAGAGATACACAAAATAACGCGTTTTCACCTTCGTTTTTTTCAACTTCACAGGAAGTTGTTCGACACAGGCAGCAGAGTATGCCACACACGTATGACTTAGCGGACAATCTGTACACTGAGGGTTCTGCGGAGTACACTGTAATGCGCCGAAATCCATAAGAGCTTGGTTGTAATCGCCTGGATGTAGCTCGTCAAGAAGTTGCTGCGCCAACTCTCTAAAGACTTTTTTCCCGGCGGTTGTATCTATCGGTGTGAAAATCCCAAAATGGCGGGCTAACACGCGATAGACATTTCCATCGACAACAGCTGTAGGCAATCCGAAAGCAAAGGCAGATATGGCAGCGGCCGTGTAATCTCCTACCCCTTTTAGTGTGCGAATTTCTTCATAGGTTGTAGGAAAATGTCCGAGAGCCGCAATTGTTTTTGCTGCTGCATGAAGATTTCGCGCACGAGAGTAATAGCCCAGTCCCTGCCACTGCTGCATCACTTCATCCTCACTGGCGGCAGCTAAAACAAAGACATCGGGGAAGCGCTCTAAGAAGCGCAAATAATAGTCGTATCCCTGCACTACTCGCGTTTGTTGCAAGATGATTTCAGAAATCCAAATACGATAAGGGTCTTTCGTGTTGCGCCACGGCAAAGGGCGTTTGTACTCCTCATACCACTTCAGCAACACTCGAGCAAACTCAGAAGAGAAAAGAAACGAGTTACCAAGCAATGCCTCGCAACTCGTATCAGATTTCTCGTATGTAGCGGTCTGTCTTTCTAACGACTCATTTTTTATTGGGTCTTTTTTCAATCGTGGAATAATTTAATGCGTTGTTCTTCGCTTAGTTTGCAAATCAGCAGTGTACCATCGCGCTCGGCAACGACATAGCCGTCCAGGCCTTGCACTACTACTTTCTTCAGCTTCTCAGCATGTACCACGCAGTTGAAACTATCGTAGAAATTGATATCCGGTCCTATTCCAGCATTGCCATATCGGTCCTTCTGACTATTGTCGCGGAGCGATGTCCATGTGCCAAGATCGCTCCAACCGAACGAAGCAGGACACACAAAGATTTCTTCTGCCTTTTCCAAGATGGCATAGTCCACACTGATATTCTCAAGCGACGGATAGAGTTCATTGATGCGTTCTTGCTCCTCTTCCGTGTCGTAAATCGGAGTCAAGCGTTCGAAAGCTTTCGACATATCGGGCTCGTAAACGCGAAAGGCATTGATGATCGTAGATACGCTCCAGATGAAGATACCTGAATTCCACAAATAGTTATCATGCGTCACATATTCTTGAGCCAGTTCGAGGTTGGGCTTTTCTTTGAAAGAGTCGACACGGAAAATATCTTTTTTCCGACTGGAAGAGAACGTCAAATCAGCCTTGATATAGCCATATCCTGTTTCGGGGCGCGTAGGGTGAATTCCTAAGGTAACAATGGCGTCGGTCTCAGCCGAAAACTCCATCGCGTTCTCTACAACGTTGCGAAAGGTTGAGGCATCGAGCACCACATGGTCGCTGGGTGTCACTACGATATTGGCACGCGGATCACGCTTCTTGATTTTGTAGGACACATAGCAAATACACGGAGCTGTATTGCGGCGACACGGTTCGAAGAGCACATTGGTTGCTGGCACTTCGGGCAACTGTTCTGCAATAGTGGCTTTGTACTTTTCCGAGGTAACAATCCAAATGTTCTCCATCGGGACAAAGTTCTTAAACCTATCAACTGTGAGCTGAATCAAGGTCTTGCCACAGCCCAACACATCCAGGAATTGCTTTGGGACAGCCTCACTACTCAGCGGCCAAAAGCGGCTACCGACACCGCCTGCCATAATGACTAAATGATTCATTCGTCTCTCTACTTATCGTCTTGAGTGGTTCCTTCGATATATATACGCACCAAACTATTTGAAGCATTGGAACGAACCGTTACAGGTTTCTTAAAAGGACCTGCATACGTATTCTTACCATCATACGTAACCTTCACTTCGCCTTTCTTACCT
>CAUSYJ010000084.1:0-7201 GCA_963535845.1 uncultured Alloprevotella sp. | reverse complement strand
AGAACAGCCCTACCTTTGCACTCGGATTCAAGGTGGAAGTTTTCCCCAATGAGTTATAGTAAATTTAAATTGTTATGTTCCAAAAATAGCCAGCGCGAGTGAGCGTTGGCTTTTGGTTTTTTATGCGGGTGTGCTTTCTTGTGCGGATTGTCGCTATCAGCTCTCCTCTTTTCCCTTTCATCTTCTATTGTTTCATGGTAAGCAAAAGAGGGATGTTGCTCATTCGTAAAGCGTTGATATATATGATAATAATGTGGGCCGTGTTTTTCCTTATTGCGTCAGCTGACACAATAAGGCTGTCAGTTCACACAATAAGGCTGTCAGCTGACACCCTTATTGTATTTTTGAACAGCTCCTAATAAGGCTATTGGCTCCTTCGTTTTCGTGATTATAACAACGGTTGTGTAGCAAAAAGGGTGGGAGAGAGGCACGGATGCAATAAGCAGAAACCCTTGTAAAAACCGCAAGAATCATTAAAACATACTAAAGAATTTGTCCGGTTCAGATAAAAAAGCCTATCTTGCGAACCAAAACGATAAATCCAATGTACATAATGAAAATCAGAAGTATTCTTTTCCCTGTTTTAGCAGGTGCACTTATGTTGAGCAGTTGTGCCAGCAAGAAAGAGTTTGAGGCATTGAAAGCTGAAAATGCAGAGCTCAAACTGCAAAACCAAGACACTCGTATCAATTTGGCCGAGTGTAACGCGAATTCTAAGAATCTCCAAGATCGTCTGGCGGAAGAGCAGCGCCGCGTGGCTGATTTGCGCAAAGACTATCAGACGCTGCAAGGCTCGCTCGATAAGAGTTTGCAACAGAATAACCAAGGCAACATCAACATTTCGAAGTTGGTGGACGAAATCAACGCTTCCAATCGCTTTATCAAGCAGCTCGTTGAGGCTAAAACGAAGAGTGATTCACTGAATATGGTGCTCACCAATAATCTGACACGTTCGCTCAATCGCGACGAACTTCAGGAAGTGGATGTTCAAGTTCTTAAGGGCGTTGTTTACATCTCTCTGGCCGACAATATGCTCTATAAGAGCGGCAGTTATGAAATCAACGACCGCGCCAGTGAGACGCTTTCCAAGATTGCAAAAATCATCAAGGACTATAAGGACTATGATGTGCTCGTGGAAGGTAACACCGACCCTGTGCCCATTTCTCGCACCAATATCCGCAACAACTGGGACCTCTCCTGCCTCCGCGCCTCCAGCGTTGTACAGGCACTCCAGAATCAGTATGGTGTGAATCCAGCTCGTCTGACAGCTGCTGGTCGTGGCGAGTATAACCCCATCACCGCAAACGATTCTGACTTAGGCAAGCAGCGCAACCGCCGCACACAGATTATTATTACGCCGAAGCTCGATCAGTTTATGGATCTTATCGATAAAGCTCCAAACACTAACGAGTAAGAGAAACCTCATATCGGGTCAGTCCAAACAGAATGGGCTGACCCGATTTTTTATTATGTCTTACTCTTGCCGAACTATACAAAAAGGGGAGTTTTACATAAAATAACAGTATTTATTTCTCCTTTTCTTGGTGGTGCGGAGAATAGGCGCTAACTTTGCAACGCAAAGTGGGAAAGATGTGGCATGAGCCTTTTGCGCTGCGCTATGTTCGCTCCACCGATACCGAGGATAGATTTGGCTGCTTGCAACCTCGTAAAAAGAATGCTAAAATGACCGACGGTTAAGTCCACAAAGGTAATACCGTCTTGATGGATAAAGCGCCGACGGAGGGCGCTTATTTTTTTGTTCCCTCCGTAAGCCATCGCTACAGATTTATTCATTCTTACATTTCAAAAAAAACTATGTATTTATTCACTTCCGAATCGGTGTCTGAGGGACACCCCGACAAGGTGGCCGACCAAATTTCGGACGCCGTGCTTGACGAACTGCTCGCTTTCGATTCCAGTTCTAAAGTAGCTTGCGAAACAATGGTGACGACCGGACAAGTAGTCGTTGCTGGGGAAGTAAAGTCAAACGCTTGGGCCGACTTGCAGACCGTGGCGCGCGACGCTATTGCCCATATTGGTTATACCAAAGCCGATTATAAATTCGACTCTGAAAGCTGTGGCATTTTCAGTGCCATTCACGAGCAGAGTGCCGACATCAATCGTGGCGTTGAGCGTGTTGATGCAGAAAATCAAGGTGCTGGCGACCAAGGTATGATGTTTGGTTATGCCAATAATGAGACCGACAGCTACATGCCGCTGCCTCTCTCCTTGGCTCACGACTTGATGATTACGCTCTCCCGTATCCGCCGCGAGGGGAAGGTGATGACCTATCTCCGCCCCGATGCAAAGAGCCAAGTAACGGTGAAATACGATGACAACGACCACGCCGTGGCTATCGATACCATTGTTATCTCCACGCAGCACGATGAGTTCATCTCCGCAGCCGAAGCTGGCAGTCAGGAGAAGGCCGATGAGCAGATGTTGGCCAGAATTCGTGAGGACGTTATCAATATCCTCATTCCGCGCACCATTGAAGAGCGTGTCAATACCCCAGAAATTAAAGCACTTTTCGAAAATAGCAACATCAAGTATCATGTAAACCCCACGGGCAAGTTTGTCATTGGTGGACCGAACGGTGATACAGGTCTGACAGGTCGTAAAATCATTGTCGATACTTATGGAGGTCGCGGCGCTCATGGTGGTGGTGCTTTCTCGGGCAAAGATCCCTCGAAGGTAGACCGTAGTGCTGCTTACGCCGCTCGTCATATTGCTAAGAATATGGTAGCAGCAGGTGTGGCCGATGAGATGCTCGTTCAGTTGAGCTATGCTATCGGCGTGGCAGAACCCATCAGTATCTATGTCAACACTTACGGCAAGAAGCACGTTGCTTTGAGCGATGGCGAGATAGCAGAAAAAATCAAACAGCTCTTCGATCTTCGTCCCTACGCCATTGAGCAACGTCTGAAATTGCGCAACCCCATCTATGTGGAAACTGCACGCTACGGCCACATGGGCCACAATCCGCGCATGAAGCACAAGGTGTTCCGCTTCGGCAATGAGGTGAAAGAAATGGATGTTGAGCTCTTCACCTGGGAAAAGCTCGACTATGTTGAGAAGATTAAGGAAGCTTTTGGGCTTTAATAGATAAAATTTAACGTGGCGGGGCTTGCTCCGCCACATTTCAAAGTGACCCATGAAGATAACAGTCTATGGTGCCTCCTCGGGGCAAGTGAAAGATATTTATGTTGAAACTGCTCGTCAGTTGGGCATGATAATGGCTCAGCGCGGTCATGCGCTGGTCAATGGTGCCGGACGTATGGGGCTGATGGCGGCATCTGCCGAAGCCTGCATGGAAGCTGGCGGTCAAGCCATCGGAGTTATTCCGCAATTCATGATAGAGCAGGGTTGGCAACACAAGGGGATGTCACAACTCATCGTGACGCGCGATATGCACGAACGCAAAGAGCGAATGGCCGAATTGAGCGATGCTTGTGTGGCTCTGCCCGGCGGCGTTGGCACTTTGGAGGAATTGCTCGAAATCATCACATGGAAGCAACTCGGACTTTATCTCAAACCCATCGTTGTGCTCAATGTCGACGGCTGCTTCAGTCCGTTGCTCGAACAGTTGCAACTCGCTGTTGAAGAACATTTCATGCGTCCTTTACACGCTCAACTCTGGCAAGTGGCAGAAACGGCGGAAGAAGCCGTACACCTCAGTGAGACAACACCCGAATGGGATAAAAACCTACAAAAATTTGCTGCACTCTAATGCAGAAGACAATCGCACTTTTTCAGTCGGACAGTACCCACGCCTATTCTTTTGATGCGGTAGCCTCCGAAGTCTCTTCTGGCGGACACAGTTCGCACCAGCTGGGGAATCGTAAACATACGTGGGAAAAAATGGCTCCTCTTGAGGCAGATTCCGATGCTGTTTACACGGAAGAGCAACTCACTGCTGCTCCAACGCGTGTGAGCACGGTAGAGCAGACGGATTTTTTCTCACCAAAAGGGAAAATCCACGACTTCACGTTTTATAAGCCACTGTGGGAGAATGCTTTTGTCGACTCGCTACAGCAAAAAATAGAGGTAGTGCCTTTTCGTCCACAAGGCATTGCGGGGGACCCCGTGCCTTATCGTTTCCGCTCTGACGATTTTGTGACAATCGCGCTCATGCTCTCTTTCTTTCTGATGATTTATGTCATCTCGCGCAGTCGTCACTACCTCAAAAACCATATCAAAAATTTCTTCTCGCCCCACGAGTATAACGATATTTTCGCTCCACGTACGCAGAATGAGTTGCGCGGACAGCTCTATCTCATCTTCCAGCTGTGTTTTACGTTGGGTGTGCTCACCTTCGATTATATACAATCATTCAAACCGGAAATCTTCAATTCTGTATCGCCCTATAAGATTCTCTTGGTCTCCTCCAGTATCTTCGGCGGTTTTTATTTCTTGAAAATTGCACTCTACTACTTTGTCAACAATGTGTTTTTCGACCGCAAAGTGATTTCCCAATGGAACGACGCCTATCTCTTGTCGCTCTTCTCCATGGGGGTGCTTCTCTTCCCCGTAGCCCTCTTGGTTGTGTATTTTGACATCGACTTCCAAACCATGTTGGTGCTCTTCTTTAGCGTGTATGCCCTCCTCAAGCTGTTGCTCTTTTATAAGTGCTTTCATATCTTTTCGGAGTATAAATTACACTTTTTGCATATAATTTTGTACCTTTGCACGCTAGAATTGTTCCCTCCGCTTATTTTGTGGAGAACTTTGAACTATGTGTTGAATGCGTTAGTCTCTATTGATTAAGAAAGCAATCCGGACAAATGATAAAGAAAATTCTTATTTCGCAGCCAAAACCGGCCTCTGATAAGTCTCCGTATTTTGATCTTGCGAAAACCTATGGGGTGGAAATTGTATTCCATCCTTTTATTCGAGTAGAACGTGTGTCGACAAAGGAATTTCGTGCACAAAAAGTGCAAATCCTTGACCACACGGCTATTGTCTTCAATTCTCGACACGCCATCGACCATTTCTTTAATCTCTGTAACGAACTGCGCGTTGCTATTCCCGACGACATGAAGTATTTCGGGCTTTCAGAGAAAATCATGCTCTACATACAGAAGTATGTGCAGTATCGTAAGCGTAAGATTTTCTTCGGAGCAACGGGTAAATGGGAGGACCTTATTCAGGTGATGGCAAAGCACAAGACTGAGAAGTACCTCTTGCCGCAGAGCGATGTGGCCGGTGATGAAGTCTCTGCTATGCTCGAAGCTAAGAAGCTTCAACACACGGAGTGTACGATGTACCGCACTGTTCCCAATGATATGCCGAAAACGCTGGAAGGTTATGATATGGTCATTCCTTTCACGCCGAGTGGTGCTATTGCCATTGCTGATGCTTATCCCTGTTTGAAGGACGGCAATGTGCTGGTGGGCTGTTTCGGAAAAAACACTGCGCAAACCCTCAAGGACGCTGGTATTCCTGTTGCTATGGAAGCTCCTTCGGTTCAAGCCCCTTCTATGACGGGAACGCTCGAACTCTTCCTCAAGGAAACAAATCAGTAAAGATATTTAATGCCCGTTTTCAGCGGGAAACTCAGCATGGAGAAGCCTTTCGGATTTCCGAAAATAGAACATCTTTGTTTGCGGACGGATGTGGAAGCACTCTTTACCTCAGGCAGTAGAGCTTCCAGTGTCTATCCCCTGCGCGCTGTCTATCGCCTTGTGGATCACGACGGAAAAGGGCCGAAGGTGAAAGTGTTGATAAGTGTCTCCAAGCGTTGCTTCAAACATGCTGTTGACCGCAACCGCGCGAAGCGGCAATTGCGTGAGGCTTACCGCCACCACAAAGACATTCTGCGCGAAGCCCTTCCGGAGAATACCGCTCTCCACATAGGCTTTCTTTGGTTGAGCAATAAGCCAGTGAAGTCGGCCGTGGTAGAAGAGCGACTTGTTAAGCTGATGCAAGGTGTTAGCGATAAGTTGCTAAAAGAACAAGAAAAGAATAACAATGAGTAATTACTACTCCTCTGCTCCTTTCTGAGGTGCACGGAGATGTAATTACTCATTGTTTGTTTATAAAATCCTCACAGAATGCTCCGTCAATTTCTCATCCGTTTGCTGATAGCTCCCATTCGTTTTTATCAGCGTTTCATCTCTCCTCTGACGCCGCCCGCTTGTCGGTTCACCCCGACTTGTTCGCAATATGCCGTTGAGGCCATTCGGAAGCATGGTCCCATCAAAGGCCTCTTACTCGCCATTTGGCGCATCCTCCGCTGCAACCCTTGGGGCGGTAGCGGCTATGACCCAGTACCATAACACCGTTTTAATGTGCTAATGTGGGGAAATGTGCTAATGTGCTAATGTAGCGGCATTCGCCGCTTCGTCTGTCATGTTTTACATTCCCCACATTAGCACATTCAAAAAACTCAGTATTCTCTGCATTAGCACATTAGCACATTCCTCACATTAGCACATTAAAACATGGATTTCCACACTCACAATCAGCAAGCAGCACCAGGAACGGCCATCGTTAATCTGCCGCTCGACATTGTGCAGCAACCGGAAACGTTTCGGCCCGTGGAAGGTGGGCTCTATTCTGCTGGTATTCATCCCTGGTGGACAGAAGCGGACGATGTTGAGACTCTGTTTGTAGGGCTGAAACAGCTTTTAGAGCATCCGCAGGTAGTGGCGTTGGGAGAGTGCGGGCTCGACCGTTTGCGCGGAGGAAGTATGGAGTTGCAAGAAACCGTGTTCTGCCAGCAGGTAACATTGTCCGAAACCTTACAGAAGCCTCTCATCATTCATTGTGTTCGTGCCTTTGATATTCTCTTGCAACTCAAGAAAAAGCTCCGCCCTACGCAGCAATGGACAATTCATGGTTTTCGTGGTCGTCCTGCCTTGGCTCAGCAGTTGCTCGATGCGGGCTTCGATTTGAGTTTCGGAAAACAGCGCAATGAGGAATCCTTCGCCCTTACGCCTCCCACGCGCCGCCATGAAGAAACCGACGATGATTGGTTGTAGTTCTCTGATATAGTACAACATATCCTCTTATACACGGTTCATCCCCGAATTGTACAGGTTTTATGAGTAAAGAAAAGTACCTGTACAATTCGGGGATGAACCAAAAACTTAGAAAAAGTTAGGTCATTTAAATCTTTTTTTTACTTTTGCCACACAGACATAGCAAATGTCCTCAGAGAAGGAAGAACATCTGCTGGGAGGTTTTGGTAGAATCGTAC
>CAUSYJ010000083.1:0-7211 GCA_963535845.1 uncultured Alloprevotella sp. | reverse complement strand
GTATATGCCACATCCTTGGGAACGTCATGAGGACGTGAGATGGATGGATATATGGAAAAAGAATCCATGGTAATAATGCCATGTATTATTTATAAACTTTTTTTACTTTAAAAATTCATTTGGTATGAAACGATTAATGTTTTCATTGCTCGTACTTCTTATGGCGAGCTTCGTGGGTGTTAACGCTCAAGTAATTAACAATGAAGTCCAGTTTAAGGGTTCTGCAACAAACGTGTATATGGGAGGTAAACATGTGAGAGACATGAACGACTTAACTTTCACGGTTGCTCCTACGGAGGACGGCAGATGTTGCCTTAGTGGACATGCCGCCTTTCTTGCAGCAGGAATCACCTATCATGACATGGACTTTACACTTAAAAAAGTAGTATTTGATGTTTTGCAACCGAATGGTGCAATCAGCAATGCGTCGGGATATGCACATATTTATATCCAACTGTTCAGAAAATTTACAGTGTTGAGTAAAGATTTCAATGTAACCAGCCTCACGGGAAATGTTACCGACAACAACCTGACATTCCATATAGAGGCTATCATCCCAGACTACAAGGGTGGTTATGTCATCAGCTTTGATTTCACTGGAAATAAAATCTAACATTGAGTAGTGGCAACAAGTAAGAAACATTTGATCCTTTACTTAGTATTTATAGTTTGTTCAATCTTTGCCTCCTGCTCGGGAGACGAAAGGATTGAACAAACCCCTGTTGATACAGAATACGCAGCCAAGGTAAAGGAGATATTGAAAGATAGCATAGTCTTGCGTTCCAAGGCTATGATGGCAACCGTGGACAAAACATTGCTACCCGAAGGATGTCCTTTGAAATATTATTTTCACTGGAACGAAGGTTCTGACAAGCCTCTGAACATTCAGTTGAAGAACTTCTCTGTGGGTAAAATGCCTGTTCAGATTTGGTTTAACATCGATTGCAAACTTACTCGTCTTAACTCATGGGAGAGAGATGAATACAAGGGAGATGGCTGGGTGAAATTTATTGGCGAATACGGTGCAACTACCTATATGCCAAACAAGAATGATACCCAACACGAATATGAGAATGGCGACGGAGGCAGCGGCTATGTGCAGGGCTACCTGAACGTGAACACCAAGCAGATAGAGTTCTCCACCAACTTCAATGTCATGTTGATGCAGAGTTATGTTTACTTACAGACAATCGACTATTCAAAGATGGACACTTTCGAGGAAGATTTCGCTAAATTTGAAGAAGATTTGGAGAAATACAAGCAAGCACATGGATTGTAAAGAGCGAAAATATCGAGTAACTTTTCGCCAGATGAACACAATCATCTCTTATGCCTCCTACATTATTATATAGATAGGTATAGAAAGCTATGCTTTTTCCCGTAAAGAGCATAGCTTTCGCTTATATGAAGGTGTTGGTCGGCGGTTTGTTGATTTGAGAATAAAAAAGGAAACAAGAGTGAAAATAGCAATAACATATATATCGTCAGTCCTCCTGCTGTCATGCTTAGGCACGATGCCCGCCTTGGCACAGGAGAAGCCGACGGAAAAGGCGGACACTACGAAAACAAGAAACTTGGAGGGTATCGTGGTAATGGGTTCACGCACGGCTCGACCGGTGAAGCTGTCGCCCATCACCACGCGGGTGCTTAGCGGAAAGGGAATGGTGGAAAGCGGATACAGCGACTTTCAGCAAGCCCTGCAGCACGAGACGCCCGGACTGAGCATACAGAAAGTAAACTTTGGCAGCGAGATCAACCTTGACGGTCTCGATGCACGTCATGTGCTCTTCCTCACCGACGGTGAGCGAATGACAGGCGACATGGCAGGCAACCTTGACTACGAGCGTTTCAACCTGCACGCCATCGACCGCGTGGAGATTGTGAAAGGAGCAAGTAGCACACTCTACGGCAGTCGTGCCTCGGGAGCCGTCATCAACATCATCACCAAGAAGACCAGCGAGCCTTTCGCTTTCGACGCTGGCGTTCGCTGGGGGCAGATGAACGAACGCAACTTCAGGAATCCCAAGAAGAAGGATTTTATCTATATGTTCGAGAAGAATGCCGACCGTCCGAATCTGCAAGGATGGCTGTCAGCAGGATTCAAGAAAGGTGCGTTCACCTCGCAGAGCGATGTATGGTACAGTGAAAGCGATGCTTTCTATCTGTATCAGGCGGAAAACGACCGCAAGGTATATACGAAGGAAGCCAATCCATTCTTGGAAAAGGACATCGTGCTGGAAAGCAGTTTTCCACGTCCGCCCATGGGCATAGAGGGACGCGAACACATAATCGCCTCACAGAAGCTCTATTTCGAGCCGTCAAAGCATTTCAAGGCGCAAGCATACGGCTCGGTGTTCTTCATCAACCAATATGACTTGGTGCAGGATCTCGTGCTGACACAGGGACGAGACTATACATGGGGGGTAAAGGCGAGCTACGCGCTGAAAGACTGGCTGACGATTACGGCAAGTGTTCACGGTGATTATTACGACCGCTTCAAGCGGCATGAGCGGCGCGATGAGCGCAAGCCCGTGTACCACTCGCGCATCTTCCAGCCACGACTGACACTCAGCAGCAACTACTTTGCCGGTCATGCACTCGTCATGGGACTGGAATACTGCGGAGACCGACTGACGAGCGACCGCTTCGTCAATCACAAGATGACATCGCGCACGCTGGAGGAGACCGAGTTCTATGTGCAGGACGACTGGACGGTGAACAACCATTGGATGTTCTCGGGCGGCGTGAGAACAAACTTCTCGGAGGCTTTCGGATTCATGTATATGCCTAAGATTGCGGCAAAGTATTCGCCCGACGGCTATTGGGCTATACGTGCCAACTACTCGATGGGCTACCGTTCGCCAAGCATCAAGGAATTGTTCTTCAACTGGGATCACCTCGGTATGTTCATGATTAAGGGCAACGAATTCCTGAAACCAGAGAAGAACAACTACGTCTCGGCAGGCGTGGAATACAGCAACCGTCATTTCTTCTTCAACAGCACGCTTTACGGCAACTTCTACCGCAAGAAGATAGAGGGCGTATGGCGCATCTACGACATGCAGTACAATTTCGAGTACGTTAACCTCGACCGCCAGACGATAGCAGGCGTTGACTTGCTGGGACGCTGGACGCCGACCGACTGGCTCACGCTGAACGCTAGCTACTCGTATGTATATGTGAGCAAGGAGAAAGGACTGCGCATCAACACCACGTCACCCCATGCGGCTACGGCAGGCGTGAAGTACAGTTACAAGAACAAGAGGAACTACCGGCTCGATGCCTACTTCAATGCGCAGATCATGGGCGAGAAGCAATACGACGTACAGGACCGCGTGTATGTGGAAAAAGACGGCAGGTCTTACGATGCCTATTTCCGCTGCACGCTGCCCACCTACACCCTGTGCAACCTGAACGTGGCTCAGACTTTCCGTGAGAAAATCCGCTTGTCGGTAGGCGTGGACAACATCTTCAACTACAAGCCACGGACGTTGGGTTCGGGACTTACCGCCTTTAGCGTTCCAGCCACGGCCGGGGCAAGAGCATACATACAATTGGAATTCAAAATATGATGAATATGAAAGCAAGAATATTTCCTATCCTCGCATTGGCTTGCCTGTCGCTGTCCTCATGTCTTTCGTATGACGCCGACGAGTTCACTGGCAGAATTATGCCGAGGGTGGCAAGCTACACCTCCGGCGTGACCAACGACTGGATCTACTTCAACCTGCGCACGGGCGAGGTGTTCAACCGCACCGCTCCCAATCAGGAGATAAAGGAGGGCGAACAGAAGAACCGTCTTGACTGGGACATCGCCTTTTGCGGCTACCACGTCCGCACCAACAGCGGTACGAGCGGCAACGGCAAGGGCGGTGCCATCGACTTAGGGTATGGTGACTATGACCGCTGGCAGCATATAGACCAGCTTCCCAAAGGGCAGGGCTGGGTCGTGGACGACGACAAGACCGTGAAGATTACCTACTCGCAGTCAGACTGGTTTCGCTATGTGAACACGCACGGACTAGACCCGAAGGAAAATCCATGGTTCGACCCAAACAACGGGCCGCAGCGCACGCTTACAAGTGCCAACCCCCTGTTGGAAAGAAACATGTTTCTCTCTGGTCCGCCGATGACCTACACGCCGTCGTACCATGTTTATGCAGTGCGTACCGCCGACGGAAAACATTATTTCAAATTACAGATTATCAGTTGGTATAACCAGCATACCGAGATAGACGATACGGGCGGCCAGATGAGCTACTACTGCGACGAGCTGAAGCAATGAGTTTCAACTCGCATAAGCGTCGATGAATTTTAAACGATAAAATAAGAATGATGAAAGAAAAAAGCAAACTTTATCCATGGCGCACCATCGCCTCGTTCCTTTTGGTGCTTTTTGCCATGCCCTTGGGTCATGCGCTGATGATATTGATGGAGAAGTTTATGGACGAGGGCGCCATGCATGTAGCAGGGTTTGCGATGGGTTTCGTGGGGCTTGTCCTCGTTATCGTCGGCGTGTTTGTGAAGGGCGACACCCGACAAACGCTGTGGGGACTCTTCGGTGGACTGCTTTTCTGGACGGGTTGGGTGGAGTTTCTCTTCCTGTATTATGCCCGACGTTATGGCGTACCGCCTGAGATAGAGAATGGCGTGGTGGTGACGAAGCCCGAATACCTTATCATGCCTGCCTCGTTTGGCTTGTGGATGATGGTGATGACCATGTATGTGTTCAGCACAAAGAACGGCTGCGACCTGATTACATGGATACAAAAGGTATGTTTCCGAAGCAAGCGCAAGGTTGTGGTGGTGCAACCCATGACGCGCCACACGAGCATCGTCACGTTCATGGAACTGAACATGATTCTTTGGGCAATGTACTTGCTGCTCATGTTCTGCTACGACAAGACTTTCCTCGGTGATCATCACCCTGTGACGTTTCTTGTGGGAGTGGGGTGTCTCGTCGGGTCTATCTTCATGTTTCGCCACCAATTGCACATCGCTGCATGGGGTGCGAATATACGAATGGCTATCGCCACCGTCATCATCTTTTGGACACCTGTGGAAATATTGGGAAGGATGAACTTCTTCCAAGAGTTTTGGGTAGAGCCAGAGAAACACGTGTGGCAAATGCTTGTCATCCTCATGGCTTTTATTTTGTTGGGTGTTTATCTTTGGTTGAAGAGTAGGCTACGAAAGAGAACCAAATAAAGGGAAAAGGGTATCGAATGAAGAAATCAACATGGAGACAACACCATAAATGGTTAGGAATAGTCTTAGCCCCATTTATCATACTCTTTTGTTTCTCAGGAATTGTTCTCAATCATGCTGGCTTGTTAGCAGATGTAAACATAAGCCGAAAACTTCTGCCAGCGGAGTATCGGTATGACCGGTGGAACAAAGGGTTGCTTCGTGGAACGATGAAGTGGAATTGCAAGACGTTGATATATGGCAATTCAGGTATATGGTTAAAAGAGGAAAGCAACGGCACGATAAGAGATTTTAACAGGGGCTTGCCCAATGGTGCCGACCACAGAAGTATCCGTGGCGTAGTTTCTATGCCAAACGGATTCCTATATGCCATAAGCCAGTATAATCTATATTGCTTGAACGAGTGCGGCGCTTGGATGAGGATTGACTTGCCCAATGATGAGCATGAACGGCTAAGCGACATTACGCAGAAAAACGATTCGCTCATCATTACCGGGCGCTCACACATCTATCTTTCTCATGTTCCTTATCATACTTTTCAAAAAATCACGTTAAAGAAAGGTGGCAATGACAAAGGCAAAGTTTCGCTATTCCGTACAACATGGCTTCTTCATGGGGGCGGACTGTTTGGAATTGTAGGCAAACTCTTTGTCGATTTAGTGGGGCTTATCCTCTTGTTCCTATCCATATCAGGCATATACTATTCCTTTGCACCTCGCCCGCATTCATCATTCGGTGCACGAATTAAAAGCTGGCTGATTAAATGGCACAACCAAATAGGCTGGGCATCCATATTCTTCTTGTTGCTGCTTACCATTACGGGATGGATGCTACGCCCACCTGCACTCATAGCCATCGCTTCAGCCAAAATCCCTCCGATACCTTTTTCCGCAATGGATAGCGATAACCCGTGGAACGATTGCCTACGCTCACTACGGTATGATGATGACAAGGAGGACTGGCTGCTATGCACTTCCGACGGTTTCTACTCTCTCCGCCATTTGAGCGACACACCGCAAAAAGAGCAAGTGCAACCACCCGTGAGCGTTATGGGCATCAATGTTGAGCAAAAAGACAGTCGGCACAAATGGCTGATTGGCTCGTTCAGCGGTCTGTATGTATGGGACAGACCCCACGAGGAAGTTACCGATTACTTCACCCACCACGCACCCCAGCCTACAAGCGAAATGCCTATCAGTAGCCATCCTATATCAGGTTTTTCATCAGATATAGAAGATGCAGAGCTTGTCGTAGATTACAACAAAGGTTGTCCCCGCCTTTCCATGCCCAATATCATGGCAACGTTACCCATGTCGCTACGCAATGTTTGCATAGAAGTTCACACAGGGCGCATCTTTACATTCTTGGGTAAAACTTCTATATTATACATTTTTCTCATGGGAATTGCTTGCGTTTGGTGTCTCTGGAGTGGCTGGAAGATACATAGAAGAAACCCTAAAATCTTCAACCTTAATTGAGTTTACAAATCTTTCATTTGAAATATTACGATATACGATAATCCTCTGTCAACTCAACTGCCTGCTGTTGGAGGCGTGTAACCTCGTTTGTAAGATTGATAAGTTCCTTCAACAATGCCTGCACGCTTTTGGCTGCCGTATAGCAGTGCAAAAGTTTGACCACCTGATTGTAGTTTACTCCTATTCTGTGAATTTCCGCAGTAAGCTCGGACAACTTGCGATTATATTCCACTGCGGACTTGTCCACCATAATCACTTTGAAGTGTTCTCCGAGAATGCGGGCACGCACAAAGTCAGATTTGCTTACCGCACCCGATTTATTGTACAGGTCAATGGCACGTAGCTGGTCTTTCACATCGGGCATACGGGTGTCCCATCTGTCCCAACGGGGAACTTCTTCTATATTTCTATGTCCGTAACGGTTCTTATTAGCTATTTCTAATTTGGGCATAATTGTATTGTTATGTTTGTTTTCTAATCACGACTTTGGAGTGATTTAATCCCCTTTCGGGGCAAGGGTCTTTG
>CAUSYJ010000082.1:0-7573 GCA_963535845.1 uncultured Alloprevotella sp. | reverse complement strand
ATTATATCTCTTCTAATCTCCATAATACATTTTTAAGTGCGGAAAAATGTAGTGATGATACGCTTTTCTGCAGTTATTTTTGCAAATATGGTAATTATTCTTAAAATCAGCAAGCTTTCTAAATAGAAAAATATATCTCTACTGAGTGATTAAAGAACTAAAAGTTATAGAGGTTCTATTGAAAGGCTAAAAGGACAAAGTTCTCTCTGAGAAATTATAGATGTAATGATAGTTTTAAGCAGCGGGTGGTGGTTTCCGATATGGCAGCGCGGCAGTCGATGCGTTCGCCTACAAGCCAGAGCGGGCCAGCAGCATCGCAAACGATGAGGGCGGCGCGTTTGTGAATGCGCGAGCGGTGACAATTGGTGAGATAATCGCTCACAAGTTTACTTCCCTTCATGCCGTATGGGTGGAAACGGTCGCCAGGTTGGAGACTGCGGACGAACAACTCTCCTTGAATCTTGTCGGCATCAAGGGTGGCAACTTCTGGAACTCTGCTAATCTCTACCTTCTCGCATTTTTCTATGAGCAATGTGCGCCCAGCGGACAATGTTGTATTGCTTTCGCCGAGAGGAGTAGGGGGAACTTCTTCAATGATAGGCGAAAGTATGAGCCGTCCTTGATGGAGAGTGGCCCACCCTGTGGTACTCGTGAAGAAAATGCCCGATTCGCCTTGCAGCTTAGGGAAGATGTCAGAAATATGGGAAGAACTGAACCCATACTCCTTCATGAGGAGGAAAAGATATGTTTGTGGCGCGGAGGAGTTTAGCAAAGTGTCCACTTCAACGGAAATGCCGAACGTCTCTTCCCGCACGCTTTCTTTTCGGAACTTCTCAAATTGTTCTCCGACGATGTTGTCGGCTTCGGCCATACGCTGCATGGTTTCTGCAAGGGTGCGGTCGAGCGATGGGTTCATCTGGCGCAACAAGGGGAGTATTTCTTGTCGCAGTTTGTTGCGCCTATAATAGGTGTCCGCATTTGTACTATCCACAACAAATGCTTCGCCTTTTTCTTTCAAGTAAATTTCAATCTCTTGTCGAGTCACGCCGAGGAGCGGTCGGATAACATCCGTAGTGCGAACGGACATACCTGTCAGTCCTTGCAAACCAGCACCGCGCAGGAGGTTGAGGAAGAACGTTTCGGTGTTGTCTTCCTGATGATGCGCTACAGCCACAAAGCGGATATTGCGCTCACGGAGCAATTTTCGGAACCATGTGTACCGCAAATCTCGCGCCGCCATTTCGAGACTCACTTTTTGCACTTTCGCCACCGCCTTTGTGTCGAAGTCGACACGATGAAGCGGCACATCCAATCGCTTGCAGAGTTGCTCCACAAAAGAGGCATCGCGGTCGGCTTCTTCATCGCGCAAATGGAAATGACAATGTGCTGCCTCCAGAGGATAACCCAAGTCGCGCAACACCAGCAGAAGAGCAACAGAATCAGCTCCACCACTGAGAGCTACCAAAACACGCTCGCCATCATGGAGCAGATGATGGCGAACGATGAGTTGGCGGATATTGTCTGTAAACTTCAATGTCTTGTAGTGTCAGTTGTGGAGAGAAAGATTTTTAGTAGGAAGCTGTGGCAGGAATACCTTCTTTCTCAATCATTGCCACGATGCGATCCAGTTCCTCGTGAGTAGCTTTCTGTAAGTCGTGGTTGGGCGTTTCGCGGTCGATGGTGTAGATCATCACCTGCTGTGGCTTGATTTCTTTGACAGCTTCAAGCCATGGCAGCACATATTCATCGCCCGTATTGTCCACATTCTTCCCATCCACGGTTCCTTTCATGAACATTGTCTGCACAATGACATGCCCATTGAAAGCCTTGAGCGCTTCGACCACCTTTTCAACATCATAAGGATACAAAGGGCGATCGACGAGCTGTATATATTCCAGATTGATAGTGTCGAGCTTGAGGATATTGTTATCTACAAGCATGAGAGCTTTGCGGATATTGGGACGCGCCGCAAAAGAGGCATTACTCAGCACACTCACCTTTGCTTTCGGACAAAAACGATTGCGCAGCGCGATGGTATCCTCTATGATACCCAAAAAGTCGGGGTGGGTGGTAGGTTCTCCGTTACCAGCAAAGGTAAGTACATCGGGTACTTCTCCTTCCATGTGCATCTGCTCCAAACGAAGTTCGAGCGCACGTTGCACCTCCTGCCGTGTAGGGCGTTTGGAGTGAGCAACGCGATCTTTATTGAAGCCACATTCGCAGTAGACACAATCGAACGTGCAAACCTTTCCATCGCGTGGCATCAAATTGATACCTAAAGAAATTCCCATCCTTCGGCTGTGGACAGGACCATATATTGGTGCAGGATAAATAATTGTTGACATAATCTATAAGTTATCCCCGCGAAGTTACTGTAAACGTCCGAATTTTCCAAACCCTCCTCTTGTTTCTTATTTCATATGTATCTTGCCTTCTATTTTTAATCGTATCTTTTCTGCTTTAGGAGCTAAAGAAATAGTTGCGAAAGTTTTTGTGGCGGCTGTACGACACCGCTGGTGTCGGAGGTGAGTGGTGCACCCTCTCCACGGGTTCTCCCTTCGGGCATCACCCGCGGTTAAGCATGGTGTGTCCCCTCCGGGGACAGTGGGTGCGGGCTGGGAGGTTTCTCTCCCTCTCCACTTCTCCACGGGTTCTCCCTTCGGGCATCACCCGCGGTTACGTATAGTGTGTCCCCCGCTGGGGACAGTGGGTACGGGCTGGGAGGTTTCTCTTTTCTCTCCCCCTCCACTCTCCGCGGGTTCGCCCTTCGGGCATCACCCGCGGTTACGCATGGTGTGTCCCCACCGGGGACAGTGGGTGAGCGCACACGAAGTTCGCCATACACCTTCTCACACAGCGTGGAAAGTCTGCACACTATCAGTGGGCATACACCTTCTATGTCACCATTTCAGCGGCGAAGCAGAACAAGGCAACTCATCGCCTCCGGCGGAGGCGCACCATGCTTAACCGCGGGTGATACCCGATCCTGAGCGAGGGGGAACCCGTGGAGAGACGCCAGCACCAAACTCCGACGCAGGAAGCGTCGCACTGAAAGCGTGGAGGGAGTATCTTCCGTATTAGCGGAAGTGGCAATTGTGCAACACCGCTGATGTCAGAGGATAGAGCGATCACTCCATTCACGGGTTCGCCCTTCGGGCATCACCCGCGGTTGAGCATGGTGTGTCCCCGCTGGGGACAGTTGGAGGATGTAATGGGTGTGTCTCGCTGAAAATTTTCCTTATTGTGCTGGCTGACGCAATAAGGGAGTGAGCTGAGAGCCTTATTGCGTTGGAGAATACAATAAGGAAAAAAAGACGAAAGTCCTGAAGAGAGTAACACTCTTCAGTAGTCCCAATTCGGTTTATAAATTTTCGTCTTCATGGATTTGATGCTACGATGAAAGGTCTTTCTGTTAGGAATATGAAATCTTAGGAAGCTTTGCTTCAATAGAAAGGAGAGAGGTTGGTTCTTCTTCTCTAAACAAAAATTAGTGATTTCGCTGTTTGTATTCTTGAGTCAAGAGAGGATAAAAAACTTTAAATGCATCTCGGACGTATGGATGAAAGACTATTTTTGTCGCTAAAAATGTTATAAAAACTTAAAAACAGTCTCCTAACTAATGAGGAGGGGTAAAAAAAGCTTCTTTTTCTTTGCGGAATTGAAAATGTAAACTGGACTTTGCAAAAGGAATAACAATTAAGACTCTTATATGAAATTATTTTGTAAGCTGAAAACCCTGTGGAACGATTTCAAGAGTCGTCTTTCACGTGCAGAAAAAGTAGGTTTGATTCTGCTTGTCGGCTGCATAGCAGGACTTGGAAGCCTGTTTTTATATACTCTCCGCTTTACTACTTATTTGGGTGATGACCCTGCGGCGTGCATGAACTGTCATGTGATGGCACCTTATTATGCTACATGGGCGCATAGTTCGCATGCTCACACAGCAACGTGTAACGATTGTCATGTTCCGCACAGCAGTGTGTTTGCAAAGTACTATTTCAAAGCGAAAGATGGTATTGGACACGTGGCAGCCTTTGTGACCAAAAGCGAGAAAGATGTTATCATGCTCAAAGAGGCGAGTGCGGAAGTGATAATGGATAACTGTATACGTTGTCATACCCAGTTGAACACCGAACTGGTGAATACGGGGCGTATCGATTACATGATGGCGCAGCGTAACGAGGGGAAAGCTTGCTGGGATTGTCACCGCGAAACACCCCACGGACGAGTGGGGCTCTCGAGTACTCCCAATGCCATTGTTCCTTATCCGCCTGCAACAGCACCGCAATGGCTTCATAAAACCGTTGGCGGACGATAACAATTTCTTTCAATTGTAAAAACTAAAAAAATCATATCATTATGTCAGAACAACAGCGAAAACTCAAAACATGGCAAGGCTGGGCCCTTTTTGGTGGTGCCATGATCATTGTCTTCTGTCTGGGGCTCCTGGCAGCGTCGCTGATGGAGCGTCGCGCCGAAGTGGCAAGTATCTTCAACAACCGCCGATTCCCGATGAAGGACAGCATTGTTTCCCTTAACGACTCCTTTGCTGCTGATTTTCCGCGTGAGTATGAAACATGGAAGATGACAGCAGATACTACGTTTGAAAGTGAGTTTAATGGGAGTCAGCGAAAGGACGTCTTGGCTCAACGCCCCAATATGGTGATTCTTTGGGCGGGATACGCTTTCTCTTGGGAATACAATACTCCACGCGGTCATTCGCACGCTATTGAGGATATGCGCGAGATTTTGCGCACTGGTGCTCCGATGACACCTGGTGATAAGGGGGAGAAACAACCTGGAACGTGTTGGACATGTAAGGGACCAGATGTTCCTCGCTTGATGAGTGAAATGGGAGTGGCAAACTTCTATAAAGCACCATGGTCGGCACATGGTAGTCAGATGATGAATTCTATCGGTTGCTCCGATTGTCACGACCCTGTCACGATGAATCTTCGTGTGAGTCGTCCCGCTTTGAAGGAGGCATGGGCACGCACCCACAACGGCGAAGATGTCAACACACGTCCACATCAAGAAATGCGTTCACTTGTTTGTGCACAATGTCATGAAGAATACTACTTCCAGAAAGGTACAAACTATCTCGCTTTCCCGATGGACGAAGGAAACACCGTGGAGGATATAGAGCGCTACTATGATAAGATAAAGTTTACAGATTATACGCACGCTCTGAGTCGTGCTCCAATTTTGAAGGCACAGCATCCAGGCTATACGCTCTTTATGCACGGTACTCATGGTATGCGCGGTTTGTCCTGTGCCGACTGTCATATGCCGTATAAGGCAGAAGGTGGCGTTAAGTTCTCCGATCATCAGATTACGAGTCCATTGGCACATATTGAACGTACTTGTCAGGTGTGTCATCGTGAGAGTGCTGATAAACTGAGAGGTTACGTTTACGAACGTCAGCGTAAAGTCAACGAGATTCGCGATCGCGTAGAGGCTGAGTTAGCTAAAGCACACATCGAAGCGAAGTTTGCTTGGGATAAGGGTGCAACGGAAAATGAAATGAAAGAAACGCTGCAAGATCTCCGTTCCGGTCAGTGGCGTTGGGACTACGCAGTAGCTTCCCACGGAGCTTCATTCCATGCAACGGATGAAGTGATGCGCATTCTTGCTTCGGCTCTCGACTTTGCTCACAAAGCTCGCTTCTCTATCTCAAAAGTTTTGGCGAAGCACAGTTTCACAGGTGAAGTTCCAATGCCAGACATCAGTACGAAAGCCAAAGCACAGAAATACATCGGCTTGGATATGGCCAAGATGAATGCCGACAAACATAAGTTCCTTACTACCGTTGTTCCTAAATGGATTCAGGAAGCAAAGGCAAAAGGAAGGATTCACTAAAAGAATGTGATAATTAGGAAATGTGCTAATGTGACAATGTGCTAATGTGCTAATGAGAAAATGTGCTAATGTGGGTTACACCGTGTGTCCCGTTAGATCATTAGCATATTAGCACATTCAAGCCACATTAGCCCATTAGCCCATTAGCACCTTGTCACATTATCACATTCAAGCGACCTTGTCGCCCCGCATTAGCACATTTACTAAATTAGCACATTAAAATATCGTGTGGATAAAACCTTGGAAAATTAAAGAAGCCCTATTTATTGGAGGCGGGCTTGTTTTAACGGGACTATTGCTACAGTTTACAATAGGTCCGATAAAGTGGGATTTGTTTGCATTTCCCGTTAATCTTATCTTTTTAATATTTTGGGTGTTACTCATTCTTGGTAGCTGGCTTTTAAGAAAACGCTTCTACTTGCTACGTTGGATGAGTAGTAGTCAAGCCGCAGTGGGAGCAATCGCTTGGGTTGCGTTGCTCACGCTCATTATGGGACTGACGAAGCAAGTGGGGGCTGATGCCTCCCCGTCTGACCCTATTGGGATTACTAAGATGTTGAGCCACTGGGCGTTTGTCCTCGTCTATATGTGGATGACTTACATACTTGGGCTTGTCATTCTTCGACAAATCAGTCATTTCACTTGGCGAGGCGTACCCTTTCTTGTGTCACATCTCGGACTCTTCCTTGTGCTCACTTGCGGAACACTTGGCAGTGCAGATATGCAACGCCTGCGATTAGGCGCGGAGCTGGAAGCAGAAGTTCCCGAATGGCGCGGGCTCGATGATAAGAATAACGTTCATGAACTCGAGTTTGCGGTGCAGCTCAATCGCTTTATCATGGACACATATCCACCGAAGCTTATCGTTATCGACAGTAAAAGCGGAGATGCACTTCCGCGTGGAAAGTCCGATGTGCTGAGTCTCGAAGATAGTCTTGCTCACGGCCGTTTGAATGGTTGGGAGATACATGTTAAGCAGTATTTGCCTTTTGCAGCTCTTGTACCCGAAGGGAGTAAACTGAAAGCTGTTGCTTGGGGTTCAGCAGGTGCAGTTCCTGCAGCTATGGTGGAAGTCATCAATCCCACTACCCATCGTCGCATTAGCGGTTGGGTGAGTTGTGGCAGTTTCTATTTCCCCATGCAAGTGCTCCAGCTCGATGCGAAAACCGCTATTGCTATGCCGCAACTTGAACCGCGCCGCTTTGCTTCGGATGTAACGGTCTATACGAAAGATGGGCGTAAGCTCCGCGATACGATAGATGTTAATAAGCCCCTCAGTGTCAATGGATGGAAGATATACCAACTCGACTACGATCACGATCGCGGTCGTTGGAGTCAGTATTCCGTCTTCGAACTCGTTCGCGACCCTTGGCTTCCTTATGTTTATGTAGGTATAGCCCTTCTTCTCCTTGGTGCGATTCTCATGTTTGTTATGGGGAGTAGGCGCAAATAATAATTAGCACATTAGCACATTAGCACATTAGCACATTAGCACATTCTTAATTAGCACATTAAAACACCGTGTCCTGGTCATCATTTATATATTTCGCTATTCCCGCCATACTTTTCTGGGCGGTAGGTGCGTTTCTCGCATGGAAAGAAAGACGCCCATTGTTAGTCTACGGCTTTACAGCTGTTGGGCTAATTTTCTTCTTTAGTTTTATCACCCTTATGTGGGTTTCGTTGGAGCGTCCACCGCTTCGCACCATGGGCG
>CAUSYJ010000081.1:0-7605 GCA_963535845.1 uncultured Alloprevotella sp. | reverse complement strand
GTAGTATAGTTTTTGCCTTATTTTCTGTATAATTGTAGAATGATTAAAATTTCTACTATTGAAATGAGCGTCACTATATGGAACTGTTAAATGTCGCTGCGGATGATATTGAAACTTACTCGCAAGACCTTATTGATGTAGTTACTACACCGAAACCCGTCATTCGTGGAGTTGCTTCTATGGTTCTTGCCATAAGAGATTTAGACAGTATCTATGAAGATATGATGATTGACGATTTAGAGCGTTTTGAAATTATGCAAAGCAGAGCAGACTTTTTGCTAAATATCATTTCCGCTTTTGAGGGTATGAGAGTCATTTGTATTAGAAGCAAATATTTAGATGATCAAGTCATGAATGTTTTAACAAACATTGCCTTTGTCGTACAAAGAATTTATACAACTATCTACAATCTTTCTTCACTTAATACAAAAGAAAAGGAGGTGTCTTATGCAGAGTAATAGCAACAAGGTAATGCTAATTGATCCTAATCAAACTCCCGAGCAGGCTATCAATAATTTTGGCAGCTATTTTGCCCGTAGTACCACCTCTATTACAAGTAGCAAACAGCCTGTAAATCTTGAAGATGACAATATGTCAAACGTTGCTTTTACGTTTTATGACGTTGATACTTTGATTATCCTTAAACAGATAACTATTCCCGTTTCATTAAAAAGCAAAGACCAAATCAAGAAGTATGTTAACGTGAAACAACTTCCAGAATTACCTCCAAGGCACTACATTTCTGTTAACAATAACAACTTTATTGTTAAAGAATCTGAAGCTGGAAATAAGGTATTCATTCCATGTAAGCCATATGCTAAAGAAAGCTATGAAAAGGAGTATGCAGCTATCTGTACAAACACTCCTAGTGCAGACGAAAGTTATACATGGAAAAAGCGTTTTGAAAATACGCCATGTAATCCTATTTCAGATAAGCCTGCAGTCTATGACGGCAAATATGTTTCACTAGGGAATAACAATTTTATTGCTAGGCTGCTTATGGCGTATAGCAGAAAGCCAACTTCCCCGGACGATCCTAATGCAGCCGATCCAAGTCTTGAATGCGATTTGAAAAACTACATTAAAACGCATCCGGGCAAAAAGCCTGCTAAGATTGGCGGTTTTGAAAAGCAGTTTGTTATCTACATGGACTGGTTGCCTAACATCCCAGCGTTGCTACACGAAGCATTCTCTTATGGTTTAACAGATAAAACTATACGTGATATGTGGAAACCGTGGGTATTCAGACAAGGTGTCGATATTTGCGATAGTCGTGTTACAATAGAAAATGTTAGACCATACAAAGGTAAGGGCATTTTGAAAAGTATTACTTTTTATGCAATTTCTTTTGTGGTTAAAACGGACTTCTATACATGGCACAAGCAGATCCAAAGGACAAGGAAAGGATAAGTATGTATTACAGGCTTGTAATCCCAGAAGGTGACGAAACAGAGAGCGTTGTGGATGAATTCCGCAAGGCGTTTGTTTCTCACATCAAAGACGTAGAAGGTCTACCCGATAATGAGATTCTCTTTGAGAAGAATCGCTACACAGAGGGTAGGTCGATTAAATTTGCGAAGAAGTACGATTGTCTTATTGACGAGGTAAACGTGGATAAGCAGACTGGCACACCAACTACTGTATCTCTTGTTTATTCACCAAATCCGCAGGAAGAGTATGTAGACCAACCTGTAGATGACGTTGTAGATTCACTCTCTTCTGGACTAGACGATGACGCAGATTCTACAGAGGGCATTACCGGCAGCAATGACGCAACTGATATTTCTCTTGCTATTGCAGATGATGATTCAGTTGAGGACGAGCCTAATGCCGTTGTTGATGAGGACAACGATACAGCGCAGATTGCAGAGGATGATGGCTCAAAGGATCTTGTAAGCGAGGATGATGCGTCACTTGACAACGAGGTAGTCACAGAGGACTTCTCTAATACCTTTGTTAAGACAGACGACAATTCTACGGATAATGTAGGTTCGTTTACCTATATTGACTCTCCTGTTGATTCTGAAAACAGCGTTTCAGAGGATGATCCACTTTCTGATATTTTGCCTTCCGTTGAGGATTTGCGTGAAGAGGTGTCTACACCGCTCAATCTAGGCGATACCCTTAATGATCCATATCTAAAGATGAGTAAGGATATGCTTGACGCACAACTATCAATGGAGCGTGCGCAGGTTCGTTTTGCGGTTAACTCTCTTACTAAGTCTGACGTTAACAGACTTATGGAGGAGATTAGAGAGCGTGCTTCGCATGATGAGGTTCTCTCTAAGTACGTACAGGCTGCGCTTGATAAGGCACAATCAGATAGAGATTATGAGCAGCGCAGAAATGCAGTAGCAAACGCATACAGCATTGCACTAGAGCATTATGTCGCTTCTAAGATTGAGGAAATTAAGGCTACTTATAGAGCAGAGCATCCAGACGATACTGACGAGCGTATTGCACAGTTTGAGTCTGAAAATCATGAGCAGCGCAATAAAGAGGAAAAGTCTTTCTTTGACGCAAGGCTTGACGCTCAAAATCGTGTTGTAGAGATTACGTCCGAGGGCGAGAACAATAGTGTTATTTCTAAGGTTCTAAGTTTTGTACTTCTGAAGCGTTCATTTAAGAGCCTGTTTAACAATGCCCGTGAGGAAGTTCGTGTTGCCCAGAACGCTAAAAATAAGGCAAGTGAGGTAGAGTACGAGCCTGCCCACTATGCCCAGCAGCCAGAGGATTCGTTTGAGTATAGTGATGATGATACACCACTAGATAACTCTGACGATAATGTATACGACAACTCCGATGTAGATGATGAGCCTGTATCGGGTGATTCTTATGACGATGCCTTTAATGCCGGCTATCAGAAGGCACTAGAGGATATTCTTGCACGCCAGGAGGAGAATGATTCTGTAGAAGATGACGCAGACGATGTTGTAGACGAGCCTGCAGACGGCGATCCTTACGAGTTGACAGACGAGGACTTGTTTGATGACGATGTAGACGATGAGCCTGCAGATACGTCTAATGAGGTAGTTGACGAGGGTGACGGCAATGAAGATTTTGAGCCAAAGACCGATGTTGAAGCAGACGAGCCAGAAGATGAAGATTCCACCAAAGACCCCAATTCAGAAGGCGAGGAAACTCCCGAAGATCAGACTCCCGAGGTTCAAAACGGTGGAGAGCCTGTTGAAGAGTCGTTAAGCGAAACAGAGGACAATGATTCTGAGGTTGCAACAAACGATGACGATGATTCTGATGACGCAGATGATTTTGATTTTGTTGACGAGCCTGCAGATGACGATGCCGAGAGCGATTCTAGCGTCACGACTACTTTAGACCCCGTACCAGAGGTACAGAAGGACGAGGATTCAGAGAAGCATGACGAGCCTGTTGTAGAAACACCATCTACCCCCGAGGTTGTTTCCCCAGTTGATACTGCGACAAAAAAGCCAAAAAAGAATCATCATAAGATCCTTCAGAGAGTTGGCATTGGCATTGCAGCTGTTGCTTTGGTAGCAGGTTTGTATATTGGCGTTGGAGGAATGGTATTCCACCTTCCACCATTCCAGCAGACCCAGCAGGAAGCACCTGTTACGGACAATCAGAACATCATGGATCAGATTCATGATAAGTTTAAGGCGGGACAGACTGTTACTATTACAGATAATGGGCAGCAAAAGAAGGCTACAGTTACAGATGTAACGACTGACGGCGTTAACGTAAAGGATGATAGCGGTAATCAGTACACGCTATCCCCACAGCTTGCCCAGGCTTATGTAAATGCCCACCCAGAGCAGTTTAAGACCGATGGCGGGGCGCAGAACACCTCTGATGCCACAACACAGCACTAATGCCCGCAATGGAGCGGGAACACTTCATTTTTATGTTTGTAAGATAAGTAAGTAGAAGGAAAAGGAACAATGGCAAAGTATAAAACGTTTGCTGATTTCTCAAAGGCAAAAGGACTAGATTCAGAGCATTTCCCTTTTGCTAGAGCGGGACTAAATGTTTACCGTGCAATCAGATTCGTCTTTATGCTTGCCATTGCTCTTTTGATAGCGTCTGTTATCTTGCACGTTGCAGGTAATGCGTTATCAAAAGTGAGTTTTACTTTTCCACAACTCTCAACTAACCCTCAATCAGACGACTTTACCTCTAGGTTTTTAGCTAACCTTGGAAAAGAATTTGGATTCTCTAACCCTCAAGTTGAGGTTGAGGGTTTTGGTAGTCCTAGCCTAAATTTAGGAGGTCTTGTTGTTGGCTTTTCAAGGTTTATCCTCTTCCTTGCAAAGTTGACTATCAATATTGAAATCATCTTAATTTTTGCGTACATTGTCCTTGTGTTGCTTCGATGGCATAACTGGGAGCGTCATGTATTCTCTTGCGATCGTGAGTCTATAAAAATTGAGCATGAGATTAAACGCCGTAACAATTACGCAAAGCGTCTTTCTAATATCAGAGAAGCTATCTCTAAGGCAAGAAGCGGTGAAAATAGTGAGCCATCATTAGACCAGCTTGGAGAAGAAGAATCACTTAATGCACTTAATTCTATGCGTGTATATGTGAATGAGCGTGATAATGCTTATACAGAGAGCGTTGAAAGAAACTATAGAATTGAGATTGTTAACCCTACAAACACTCTTGCATCTCAAAAGCTAAACACAAATCTTAATGATTTTGAGAACATGGCGAGTAACGCTACTGGCGGTAAGGTTAACTTTTCCTCTAAGACGTTATCCAGCGATCATCTAAAGATTGCATACATGGACTCTATTGAGGTAGTTAACCCATATATGATTGTCGATACCACAGACCATACAGAGTATTGTGCTTACTGTATTCCTCTCAATCTGTTTGCGTCTGTTGAGGAAAAAATTGAAGCTGCAAAGCAGAAGAATAGTCAATGGATCAATGAAACCTCGAAAGTCCTCGATCTTGTATTCCCATCTACCGATGTTGGAGCAAGGCGAATTAGCGTCAATGCTTCTGGTTCTGTTGCAATTTTTAAGTATGAATTACCTAAAAAGTTGAATGTACAAAATCCATCTAGCATTGAGGATAAGATTAAAGGTTGGACGCAAACAGACGATTGCTCTGTAACGATTAGTGCAGGCAAACTTGTGGTATCTATGCGAATGCCTGTCAAGATGCCTATTGACACAGCTACCGTTTTTAGAGATGCTTTTGGCATAGAAGATACGGATGCTCACATAGCTGCATAATTTAGATTACACGATAAGGAGAGTTATTTAATATGGCAGAAAAGTTTGATTTAGATAGTCTTGAAGATGAACTCGCAAAAGAAGAAGGCGTTTCAAGACGTGACTATATCGCTAAGGGCAAGTCTAAAGAGCGTACAAGCCTTCTTAAAAAGAATAAGGCTGGAATTCAACTAGAGAATACAAAGACAAAGGCAGAAAAAGAAGCAGAGATGCAAAAGGCTAAGTCTGTAGCTAAGAATATTGCCTACATTTCTCTCCATTATGTATTGCCTATTGTTGTTACCTTTGTTATTGCGTTTTCACTAGGCGCAGTCCTTGCTCCAAAGACTGTATATAACACGCAGACCTACAAGGGCGTAGATAACGTTAAAAGTGTTCAATCTCCTATTGAAAGTGCTGATAACGTAAAAGACGCACAGATTATGGCGTTACAGGCACAACTACAAAAACAAAATGGCAATACTGGCGAAACACCAAATCAAAAGTCTAGTGCGTACATTACAATGACACAGCAAAACGCTGGACTTGCTAATAAGTATGACAGCCTGTTTAATACACTTGTTTCTTATACAGATCAAAACAACGACAATGCCGTTTCTGCAACTATCAACGATATTCAGAATTTGTTTAACACTAAAGTCATGGGAAACACTACAGATGATCAGTTGAAGAAAATGCAAGCAATCGTTAAGCAGGATAGTCCAGCTTCACAGCTTCAGAAAACAGTTGTTAAGTCAAATCCTGCAACGGTAGTTTTCGCAGGTGAGAACACAGATGGGCAGTATACTTACGTTGCGTTTGTGCCATTTATGTCTGAAGATGCGAATTACACCGCAGTATACGTATTCTCTACAAAAGACGGAGATTCTCTAACTGATATTCAATATGCAGGGTATACTACAGGAAATGCAGATGTACAGGCGGTGGCACAGATTGCTGCTCAAACAGCAAAGGTCACTAAACAATAAAGAGGATAGTAAACAATGCGCACGTCAATCGCTAATAAAATTTGTACCGCAGGACTCGCAGTCGTAATGATTGCGAGTACCGTTCCTGCTAAAGCGTTTGCTGAATTTCCTATTATTAGTAGTGGTAATGCTGAAAGCGCAACAAAGTTTGATGATGATTTTATCCACCATAAGAAAAGATGTGAGCGCAAAGACACGTCTACTAATGCGCCCGTTACAGGTGGCACTATTGGAAAATCTGAAGATTGGATTACACCCGGCACTCCTACCTACAACGTAGCAAAGCAAGTCTTTGACACGTTTACGCAAGAGTATGGAATGTCCGGTCACGCTGCTGCGGGAATTATCGGACACATCAAATCAGAGAGTTATTTTGTACCAGACAGGGCAGAGCAGACCGGTTCTCCTATTTTCTTTGGTATGAATGGTAAAGAGCCACCTGCAGGTATGAGAAATTATGCTAATTTCGTAGGCGGTGGTGGACTTTTTCAGTTTACTCCCTATACAAAATTTACTAATAGTCAATGGTGGGGTGCTATTGATAGTGATGGTTGGGGCGTTCGTAATCAATGTGCTGCCGTATGGGGTTTAGAGTGGGGAAATAGAATGGTAGAGCCATTCATGCGTATGCACAATACTCCTTATAGAACTGTTGAGGAGTTTATGAACGCAGATGATCCAGTCAAAGCACGCCTTACATGGTCGCAGGCTTACGAGCGTGGTGTAGATGGAAACGTTGAACAGCGTAATGCAGACGCAATTACCGCTGATAGAGTGTTTAACTCTGCTAATATTCCAGCAGATCCATCTAAGTGGAAATTAAGCGGTAACGGACTTGATGCAAGTAATCAGTTAAGTCGCACAACGACTACAAGCGGTTATGACGCTAGTGGCGATTGTGAGGATGACGGCGATAATATCAACGCAGATGGAAGCATTAAGGCTTGGATTGCATACCTTAAAAAGTGGGCAGATGACGACTCCATTGGCTATACAGACGGCGGAGTAAATGATCCTCACAAAGGCAGCGTACAATGCGCTAGTTACCTTGTATGGGGTCTATATGATAGTGGCATGGATAAGTCATTTATCGAGGATATGCGTAAGGGGCAAGGCAATCCTTATTACGTTCCAGACTTTTACAATATGCTTACAAAATCTGGCTCAAAGTGGGAAGTACATCCATTCAACGCCGATGAACTAAAGGCTGGCGATATTATCATGTATGGTAATAAACACCATGTTGCTATGGTTGCAAGCGTGACTACAGACAGTAGCGGTAAGAAGCAAATCACTTCTTATGGCGCATCTGATAATTATGATGGTGCCGATGGCGATGGTGGAAATATTGGGCAGACCCTTCACGGCGTACCCGTAGACCATGCAGAGGTCGCTGAAACAGACCTCTATACAGG
>CAUSYJ010000080.1:0-7646 GCA_963535845.1 uncultured Alloprevotella sp. | reverse complement strand
GTATGCCCGATGTGCCTTCCGCATCATATTTTGCTCCTGGGTCGGTAATCACTTCCACTTTCTTTACTACGCTGGCGGGAAAACTCTTCAGAACCACCGACGGATTATCGCTCATCATCTTGTTGGGCTTTCCGTTGACGTAAACCTTAAAGTTCGCTTTTCCATTGACAGTTATCTTGTCTTGCCCATCTACTGTAACGAGAGGCACCTTCCGAAGCATTTCCAACATGGTATTGGTCTGCGCATCAGGATCGTCACTCATACTGTAAACCAAACGGTCTATCTGACTTTTCACCAACGGACGAGCAGCTACCACTTCTGCCGTAGCCAACGACTTTCCAGCATCTTGGGTCAGAATAGTACCAAGTTCAACCACTTTGTCTGCATCCAGCACCAGTTCTTTCTTTGTTGGCAACTTGCCAATAATGGCTGTTTGCAAGATATATGTTCCTGGTTTTGTATAGTGTAAGGTAAACTTACCACGGGCATCCGTAGTCGCCACAACCAAAGGCTTTATCTCTCCTTTGCGAAAGAGACGTACTGTAGCATAAGGTTCTTTCTGTTGGCTCAGTGAGTCCTGTACAACACCATGAATAGTATAATCACCTGCTACTTGTGCCGTAGCAAATATAGAACACGATAGTAAAGCAGCTATCAAAAATGTTTTTTTCATAAAAAAGATCTTTGAATCATTATGGCAAAGGTAAGAAAGAGTTTGTATTGATGCAAAATCTAAAAAATAAAATAACACAAAAGAAGCATAACATATCTATTATGCAAACAAAAGCAAGGGATTTGCCGAATAAATCAACGTTTCGACAAATCCCTTGCTGAATAAGAAAAGTATTGCTATTTGATATTTTCGCGAATGCGGCATAGGTAGGCATTTAGGCCGTCTTCATCGCGACGGTCTATAATTTCGAGCAGTTCCTTGAGTTCTGTTCGGATTTTCTCCACCTGCCGCCCTGTGTGCGGATTAAACAAAATTTCGCGCAGGAGTGTATCGTCTTCACTAAGCACTCCTCGAGCAATGGCCAAATGGCGTTTGAAGGTAGTACCTGGTGCATCTTGGTGCTTCATTACTGCAGCAAAGGTGAAAGTAGAGACAAACGGAATGGACAAAGAGTAAGCCACCGTCTCATCGTGTTCGTCGAACGTATATTCGCAAATGTGCAAACCGAGCCGACTGTACAGATCACGAAAGAAGATACGCCCCATGTAGTCACCCTCATTGATAATGATGGCGTTCTCTTCTGCCAGTTTTCCTAAATTGGCAAATGTCGGGCCAAACATGGGGTGTGTGCTGACATAGCGTTGTCCGCACTTTTCGTAGAATTCATGTAGCCCTGTTTTCACTGAAGCTATATCGGAGATAATGCAGTCGGGCGTGAGATGCGGTAATACTTCTTCGAAAACGCTCAGGGTATATTTCAGCGTCACAGCGTTGATAACGAGTTCGGGCTTAAACGCATCGATTTCTTCCAACTGCGTGAAGCGCTGCGTGTTATACATGAAGCGCAACCGCTTGGGGTTGATATCGTACACCGCTGTTTCGTGCTCAAAACTAAGAAGGTCTACAAAAAACGACCCCATCTTGCCAGCACCTAAAACTAAAATTCTCATATTTCTAATTATACATTCCTCACCATCTCTTCAATGCAACAGATGGCTTCTAAGACACAACAAAGAACACGCTGCTTCCTTTCGCATGCAAGAGAGAGCGAGTGAGCTTTTTCTCCTTTCTATTCTCTATTTAATATGTCCACTTGCTGGCGCACGCTTTCTTCGTGGATAGCTTCAAAAACGGTTTTCATAAAATCGTTCGACATACCGCTCAACACGCCTTGTGCTCCGCGCTTGTTGATAATCTCACTGTAGCGCGCCGTTTGCACGATGGTCATATTGTGGTCCTTCTTGTAAGCGCCAATCTCTCTACTGACGCGCATACGTTTTGCCAGCAGGCGGATGAGGTCGTTGTCGATGTGATCAATCTGTTTGCGGAGCGCTTCGAGGTTCTCCGTGGAGGCAGCAGAGTCGCGAATCACCAGTTTGTCAAGGATAAAGTTGAGTACGTCGGGAGTCACTTGTTGCTTGGCATCGCTCCACGCTGCATCGGGATTACAATGCGATTCGATAATCAAACCATCGAAACCGAGATCCATAGCTTGCTGAGAGAGCGGAGCAATGAGTTCGCGGCGACCGCCTATGTGACTAGGATCACCAAAGATGGGCAGATTGTGAATGCGGCGGCGCAATTCTATAGGTACGTGCCACATGGGCAGGTTGCGGTAGAGACTTTGCTCGTAGGTCGAGAAACCGCGATGGATAACGCCCAGGCGTTTCAATCCGGCTTGGTTGAAGCGGAGCAGACCGCCTATCCAGAGTTCCAAATCAGGATTAACGGGATTTTTACAAAGGACGGGGACATCCACGCCTTTCAAACTATCGGCCAGCTCCTGCACAGCGAAGGGGTTGGCCATTGTGCGCGCGCCTATCCAAAGGATGTCGATGCCGTATTTTAGGGCCAGTTCCACATGCGCAGCTGTAGCCACTTCCGTAGCGGTGAGCATCCCCACTTCTTCATGTACTTCTTTGAGCCATTCCAAAGCTGGTTCGCCGTGACCTTCAAAGCCTCCGGGTTTTGTACGAGGTTTCCACACTCCCGCACGATATATACGTATGCCCTCGGCTGCCAATTGTTTGGCAGTGGTCATCACTTGTTCCTCACTTTCTGCCGAACAAGGGCCGGCTATGACGGTGGGCCGATGTGTGGCATCTATTCCTTCCAGATTCAGAGGGGCTAATTCGAGTTCCATATCTGTTGTTCTTTATTTCTATTATTACTTTTCAAATACTGCTTGGATTCGGCGAAGGGCTTCAGCCATCATTTCTTCTTTCGCACAGAGACTGATGCGGATATAACGACGTCCGTTGCTGCCAAAGATAAAACCGGGAGCCAGAAATACACGGGCTTCGTGGAGAATTTTCTCCGTGAGATCTTCAACATCGGCGTAATCGTCGGGAATGCGCCCCCAAACGAACATACCAACGGAATCGGTATCATACTTGCAGCGGAGCGTGTCCATGATTTGCCAAGCCAAGCGACGACGGCGCTCGTAGGTGGCGAAGTTGTGCTCGTTGTGCCATTCATCGGAGTTGTCGAAGGCTTGAACGGCTGCCAACTGCAAGGCGCGGAATGTGCCGGAGTCTATATTACTCTTTACTTTCAATATCCATTTTGTCCACTCGGCGTTGGTCACACACATTCCCACGCGCCAGCCTGGCATGTTGTGGCTCTTCGACATCGAATTGAATTCAACACAATACTCTTTTGCTCCTTCCACTTGGAGCAGGCTCATAGGTTCGTGGTTCAGGATGAAACTATAAGGATTGTCATTGACAACTACTATGGCGTGACGGCGAGCAAAGTCAACAAGACGCTCGTAAGTATTCCGCAGAGCAGGTGCTCCCGTTGGCATGTGGGGATAATTGCTCCACAGCATCTTCACGCCCGTCAAATCCATACTTTCCAGTTCGTCGAAATCGGGCTGCCAATCGTTCTCGGGTTTCAGATTATAGTAGACCACCTCAACGCCCAACAGCGTGGGCAGAGCAGTATAGGTGGGATAACCAGGATTGGGCACAAGAATTTTATCGCCAGGATTGCAGAAAGCCAGCGTAACATGGAGGATGCCTTCCTTTGAGCCAATGAGCGGTTGTACCTCTGTGTCGGGATTCAGACTAACGCCATAAAAACGCTCATAGAAGTTGGCCATCGCTGCGCGCAGTTCTGGTATGCCGCGGGTGGGTTGATAGCCGTGGACTGAAGCTTTGCGCGCTTCGGTGCAAAGCACTTCGATGGTTTCCTTTGAGGGCGGATTGTCCGGACTCCCTATTGCGAGCGAAACCACATCCTTTCCTTCGGCGTTCATGTGTGCCACTTCCAAGCATTTCCTTGAGAAGTAGTATTCACTGACAGCCGTCAATCGGTTGGCGGGTTTAACTTTCTGAGCAGTATCCATAATGTGCGGTAGTTTATGTGTTGGTCTATTTTATTTTCCTTCGTATTCTCCGAGAATCCGCAACTGTCGGGTCAGTGGGCGCACGGCATCTATGCTCTGGCGATAGCGGTGGAAATCGGAATAGCTCACATCGACATAGAAAAGGTATTCCCATTCTCGCCCAATGATGGGGAGCGACTGAATCTTTGTCAAACTGAGGTGATAGAAACTAAAGATGCTCAACACCTGGCTCAAACTGCCTTCAGCATGAGGCAGAGAAAAGACGATGGAGGCTTTGGTGGAGTGGTGAACATTCCGCAGAGCCTCAGCGGCCCAAGTATTACTGAGCACGAGGAAACGGGTGTAGTTGTGCTTGTTGTCCTCTATGGAGCGTTCCAGAACTTTTAGGCCGTAGAGTTCGGCTGCATCGGCGTGGCAGATGGCGGCGTGTCCATGGAGTTGCATCCGTGCTATTTTCTCCGCCGCACCTGCCGTATCTTCGGCCTCTACCACTTTCAGATGGGGACGGTGAGAAAGGAAGTGACGACATTGGGCCAAAGCCACGGGATGTGAGTTCACTTCCTTCAGCATCTCAGGACTATCGTCGGGCAAACACATCAAACTGTGCTCTATATGGAGCTTGTGCTCTCCCACAATGGTCATGCCGCTCTGCTGGAGCAGTTCATAGTTGTGGAGCAAACTTCCTGCTATGGTATTCTCTATGGCTACCAGTGCGAGCAAATCGTTGTCCTGCCGAGTCTGTGCAAACAAACTTTCAAACGTATCGCAACAAACGAGCTCTATCTCCTCACCAGCAAAAAACTGATGGGCTGCAATGTCGTGGAAAGAACCTTTGATGCCTTGTATTGCTACTCGTTTCATTTTCTTTGTCTTCTTTCGGTGGTGGATAGGAACTGAAAGATAATAAAAAATCCCGCTCTATCGGGCGGGACATTTAATAGGTTTCATTTTCTTATTTTATGCATATGACATCCCGCTTCACTTGTTCAGCAAAGTAATAATAAAAGTAAAAGTTAAAACCTTTATTGGGTGTCATATATCTGTCAAATGTACTTGTTTATGCTGCAAAGGTAGTACTTCATACGGACGCACCAAACAAAAATAAGTTTTTTTTCTAAGAAACCTCAAAGAAACTTATCTTTTCCTCTTTTCGCTCGAAGAACACTTTATGACAAAGAAGCCTTCTGTCTATTTTCGTCAAGAAATCTCTTATTCTATTGACCTGAGAATGGCTCGAAATCTAACTTGAAGCAAAGTTGTTCTCAGATCTGTCCGACTCGTCCGCCCCATCCGATAAGGATGTTTGAGGATACAATAAGACAATCCGCGAACATCCTTATTGCTTCGGCTGACACAATAAGGATATTGGCGAACAAGATAAGGAAAATGATGGAAAAGGATAGAGCATTTTTCAACAAAAAGGAGAAAAACGCGTCTTTTGCTTTCCGAAACAGCGTTTTTTGCGCACCTCCTCACTGCTCCGCTTTTGGGCTTTTTGAATAGATACCGTGCATTTTAATTTTCTTAACATCTATTTTGTGTTTCACCAATGTAAAGATAATACGCACCAAAGAGAGCATTCAACCTCTCTCATGTACTGACAGATAGTAGCCTTTTAGGGGTATTTCTGCATGTAAAAGACGTTAATAGAAAGGAAGGAAACAAACTTTTGCTTAACTTCGCAGCACTATGCACGAAGAAATACAGGATTTCATTGATGCGCTGGAAAGCTACATCAAAACGGCTCTACGCGAAAGCTTAGAACCAGCCGAATACACGCATGAAGCGTTGGAAATTGTGGATGCCCGCAATCATTTGTTCCGCTCTGCTGGTGAGCGCGCCACAGATGAGGAAGCCAACATCTATGCGCTACGCGATCTCCTGCACATCGATGTTGACACACTTGAGACACAAGTGAACCGGGCAAGGCTCAGAGCCGTGGCTCGAAACTATTTTAATGACTAACAGATCAAAAACAGCATGGAAGAAAATATTAGATATCACCACCAACTCCCTATTCAACTTCGCTTCAACGATGTTGATCGCTACGGTCATGTGAATAACAATGCCTACTTCTCTTTCTATGATTTGGGCAAGGTGGATTATTTCAATTTAGTTTTGAAAATCTACAACGGAACGCCGGATGTCGTTCCTGTGATTGCTAACATCAATGCGGACTTCATAGCTCCTGTTCTCTATGGCGATGATATTGTCATGGAAACTTGTGTGAGCCATGTGGGGCGTAAGAGTTTCACGCTTGAGCAAAGGGCCATCAACCGAAAGAACAACAACGTGGTTTGCCATTGCCGTTCTATCATGGTGTGTTTCTCACTAAAAGAACAAATCTCGGTAGAAGTCCCCGACTCTTTCCGCCGTGCCATTGAGGAGTTTGAACATACAAAATTCCCGCTCGAGAAATAAGAAAACCTCTCCTAATGCCCTGCTCCAGTAGGGCATTACCTATAAAATTAAACCTTCACTCATGTCACAAGTCATAACCTATACGCTGGATATCCGCAAAGACATCGACCGACTTTGCTCTGAGAACTACGACCAGATGTTTATCCTGACAGACGACACAACGGAGCAACTCTGTCGCCCCTTACTCGGCCATATTGACGGAGTGGGCGAAAGCATCGTCATCCCAGCCGGCGACGACAATAAGACATTGGAAACCGTCAGCAAAGTATGGACGGAACTGCAACAGCGCAAAGCCAGTCGCCACTCGCTACTCATCAATCTGGGCGGAGGTATGGTTACGGACCTCGGTGGCTTTGCGGCCTCCACCTTCAAACGAGGGATAGACTTCGTCAACATACCCACAACGCTACTTGCCATGGTCGACGCGGCCGTTGGAGGTAAAACAGGGATCAATTTCAATGACTTCAAAAACGAAATAGGCGTTTTCCGCGATGCTCGAGAGGTTATTATCGACACTTCCTTCCTGCGCTCGCTCGACAGCCAAAACCTGCGTTCGGGTTATGCTGAGATGCTGAAACATTCCTTGCTGAAGGATACCGCTATGTGGGCAAGTCATGTAACATTCGACCTTTGCAAACCTAATTTTGTGCAGCTCCAAGAAATGGTGCGTCAAAGCATCGAGGTGAAACGTGCCGTTGTGGCTGAAGATCCAACAGAGAAAGGCATCCGAAAAGCTCTCAACTTGGGGCACACCTTCGGTCATGCACTCGAATCGCTGGCGATGTTGCAACAACGCACGGGACTTCACGGCTACTTTGTGGCTTGGGGTCTCATCTGCGAACTTTACCTAAGTTGCTCCCAAGGTTTCCCCACCAACAAGATGCGGCAAACGGTTCGCTACATTCGTGAAAACTATGGAGACTTCCCATTTAGTTGCAACGACTACGAACATCTCTATCAGTTGATGCTTCACGACAAAAAGAATGTGGGAGATGTTATCAACTTCACCCTACTGCGCGACACGGGCGATATTCTCATCGACCAACACGTCACGAAAGAAGAAGTGTTTGAAGCCTTCGATTTTCTGCGAGAAGGCTGAGAGACATCTGTCGGAATAGAGCCGATATCATTTTGATTCAGAAAACTAAAAATAGATATAACAATGAAAAAAATCGTACTTATCGTAGCTTTGCTGGCAGGTAT
>CAUSYJ010000079.1:0-7686 GCA_963535845.1 uncultured Alloprevotella sp. | reverse complement strand
GCATTGCAAAATTACGAAGCGTTTTTGATTTGAACAAACAAAAAATAGAAAAAAAAGCGACTTTTTTTCTATCTCTTATTTTGCTATTTGCAAGAAGTTAATTTTTAGTCTTTTTTTCTAAAAACGGGATTTTATTAGCAAGATATATTACTTCTTAATGAGGCGAATGCCATCGGAGAGGAGTTCGATACGGCGGGAGCGGTAGAGAGTGCCCACGGCGCGCTTGAAGGTTTTTTTGGACACGCCAAACTCGCGCATAATGTCTTCTGAATCAGAACGATCTGTGAAGGGGATTTCCCCTCCGGCCTCCTCGAGGCGTTCCTCCAGAATCTCTGCAAAATCGCGGAAGCGACCTTTGCCAATTCGTTGCAGGGAAAGGTCAAGTTTTCCGTCGGGTCGGAAGGTGACGATGCTGGCGCGGAGACGTTCGCCGGTGCGGTGGTCTTCGTAGATTTGATTGTCGTAGATGAGGCCCGGCCAGGCGTTGTCCACGATGACCTTGAAGCCGAGCGGCGTTTTCTGCTGGATGAGGATGTCGACCTCCTCACCGCGGTGGTAGCGGCCGTAGGGGGTGGGTTGGATGAAGCGGTCCACTTTTGCGGAGGCCACGATGCGGCTCGTTTCTTCATCGATGTAGATGTAGACGATGTAGGAAAGGTCCTTTTCCATGCGGCGTTTCTGCTCGCGGAAAGGCACGAAGAGGTCCTTCATGAGTCCCCAATCGAGGAATGCGCCGTACTCATTGACCCACGCCACGCGCAGATAGGCAAATTCGCCCACGCGTGCCAGTGGCGTTTCCGTAGTGCCCACGAGGCGTTCCTCCTGGTCGAGATACACGAAGACGCGGACTTCATCGCCGGGCTTCATCTCGGGCAACACATAGGCTTTGGGCATGAGAATCTCACCCACTTCGCCGCCGTCGAGGTAGGCCCCGTGGTCGGTGAAGCGCGTGATGCGCAGCGTGTTGTAGTTGCCCAGTTGGAGGGTGGAGGTGCGCTCAGTTGCGGGGGCTGTGGGGCGCTCAGATTGTGGATGCTTCATTTTCGGGGAGGATTGAGGGCGGCACGCTGATATGGCCGTCGATGATGTGGATAGTGCGGTCAGTGAGTTGGGCCAGTTCCTCATCGTGCGTCACGATAACGAAGGTTTGGCCCAGCTTGTCGCGGAGTTCGAAGAAGAGCTGGTGTAGCTCGGCCTTGTTGTGGGAGTCGAGCGAACCTGAAGGCTCGTCGGCGAGAATCACATCGGGCTGATTCATCAATGCCCGCGCCACGGCCACGCGCTGCTGCTCGCCACCGCTCAGCTCGTTGGGCTTGTGGTCCGCACGGTCCTGAAGTCCCATAAACTGGAGGAGTTCGAAGGCGCGCTGGCGGAGTTCACCATGGGAGCGGCGGGCAATCATTCCCGGAATCATGATGTTTTCGAGCGCCGTAAACTCGGGGAGGAGTTGGTGGAACTGAAAGACGAATCCGATGTGCCGGTTGCGGAAGTCGGCCAATTTGCGACTGTTGAGCGCCAGCACGTCGGTACCGTTGATAAGGAGGCTGCCGGCGTCGGGCTTGTAGAGCGTGCCGATGATTTGGAGCAGCGTGGTTTTGCCCGCGCCGCTGGGCCCTACAATGCTGACAACTTCGCCTTTTTCAATGTTGAGGTCGATGCCCTTGAGCACTTCAAGCGTGCCGAAGGATTTCCTGATTCCGTGGAGTTCTATCATAACGGTGTCAAAGTTAATGGAAAGCGGAGGAAAAAGCAAGAGGAAAAGCCTCTCCAGCTTTCTCGAGAGGGCCTCGGACCAGTCCGACCAGTCCGACCAGTCTGAGCCCACCAAAAGAGGCTCAGTCTGAGCCCACCAAGAGAGGCCCTCAGGCTTCTGAAAACTGCAGCTTCAAGGGAGAAGCTTTTTGGAGGTGAGCTTCGAATTCTTTTTTCTCAATCTCGTAGGCCGAGAGAGTGGAGGAAGTGGGGTATTTGTTAAAAAACGGATCGTCGGAGATATAAAGGTTGATGGCTTCCACTTCGGGGTGTGTGAGCATTCGCTTGCAGTAGGCCTCGATGCGTGGGCGGCTGCGAGGGAGCACTTTGACGCCCGCGCCGCCTGTTGCGAGTCGGAGGGCCGCGATGACGTGTACCGTTTGGCGCAACTGCTTCACTGCGGAAACTTTTTCGGGAGAGAGTTTGTGTGAGATACTGATGTTGCGGCCAAAGGTTTGGTTGATATCGTTCATCAACTTGCAGAAGATGAGTCCGTGAGGCGCTGTGTCGTGGAGTTGGTGGTAGGCGATGTGGTAGTGAATCATTTCGTGGATAATCACATCGTCGAGCTCTTCGGGCGTGAGGTCGAAAAGCACGCTAAAACGCAGGTAGAAGTCGTAAGGCTCAATGCGCCCCAGCGGTGTGCGGCGCGTGCGGTGTTGGTACTTCCCCACGAAAGTCGTTGCGCGGGAGAGGCGGATGGGGATGTCGGGGAGGTGGCTGCCGAAGATGAGTTGGTTGTATTCTTTGAATTTCTGTTCTATATAAGGAATGGAGGCACGCATATTTATATCTATGAGTCTGATGCAGAAGTGCTACTTCGGGCTTACGAGGATGAGGGCGTCCTGCACGCTGATGACGCGGATAGGAGTGCCTTCATCGATGAAACCTCCTGCGCTCTTCACTTCAACGTTCTTGCCGTCTATCTCGGCGTTGCCGATGAGGGCGAGGCGAGTGAGAGCGCGCCCTTCGTCGCCGGGGCGCACAGAGAGCTGTGCCGCGGTGGCATTGGTAGAGTCGATGTTGGTGTGGAGTTCGGCACGCTTGATGATGGGCGAGCGACTCACGAGCCAGAACAAGAAGAGCACGAAGGCCACGGAGGCGAAGAGGGCACAGGTGGCGATGAATGCGCCATAATGGTAGAAAGTGATGGCATCGGCCACGAGGATGAGGGCAGAGGCCGTGATGCCAGGCACGCCAAAGCCAGGCGTGACGAAAGCCTCGATGGCGAAAAGCAAGAGGGCCACGAGGACGATGGTGCCGATGAGGAGGAGTGGTGACATAATGCTATTGTTTTTCGGACAAGTCGGACTGTTCAGTGGAGTCCGAAGAGTCGGGATGTTTTTAGAGAGAATGAATGGGATGTTCTTGTGTGTTTTTTCAATACGCCTCGCGATACTTCGATTCATCTTTATCGTCGAGCATGGAAAGGTAGCTCTGATAGCGCGAAGGCGCAAGGCGGTGTTCTTCGAGGGCCTGAAGCACCGCGCAGCCAGGTTCGTTGGTGTGCGTGCAGTTGCCGAAGCGGCATCCGGCGGAGAGGTGGAAGAGGTCGCGGAAGAAATGGGACACTTCCTCCCTTTCAAACTCGAACGTGCCAAAGCCTTTGATGCCGGGGATGTCGATGAGTGCGCCTCCCTGGGGCAGGTCGTAGCGTTCGGAGAAAGTGGTGGTGTGCATGCCCGTTTCGTGGGCGTCGCTGATTGAGGCGGTGCGCGCGTGGGCCTCTGGAATGAGCGCGTTGAGGAGGGTAGACTTCCCCACACCAGAGTTGCCCGCTAAGAGCGTGAGGCGGTTGGTGAGCAATGGGGAGAGCGCATCGAGTCCCTCATGGGTGACGGCCGACACGTGTAGCACGTCGTAGCCTATGTCGCGATAGATGAGCGTGAGGTAGTCGAGCATTTCGCGCTCTTCGCTGGAGAGGTCGTCGGTTTTGTTGAAACAGATGGCTGCAGGAACGCGATAGGCCTCCGCACTGGCCAGAAAGCGGTCGATGAACGTCGTGGACGTTTCGGGGCGCGCAATGGTGGCGACGAGGAGCGCCAGGTCGAGATTGGCCGCCAGGATGTGGCTCTGCTTGGAGAGGTTGGAGGCTTTGCGAACGATATAGTTTCGGCGCTCGTCTATTTCGCAGATGAAAGCCGTTCCGCTGCCGTCCTCGATGATGCTAACGCCGTCACCCACGGCCACGGGGTTGGTGGAGCGGATGCCTCGCAGGCGGAAGTTGCCCTTGACTTTGCATTCCACTTCGCGCCCGTCGTCGGTGCGCACGGTGTACCAGCTGCCGGTGCTGCGTACTACCTGCCCGTGAGTGTGTGTGGTGAGGGTTGGCATAGTTGGTGGAGGGGGCTTTTTTGGTGGGCTCAGACTGGTCGGACTGGTCGGACTGGTCGGAGATCCTCTTGAGGGGAATTGGTTCTCGGACTGGTCGGACCAGTCTGATCCCACCAAGGAGAGCTGCTTAGACAGTCATGATTTCTTTGTTCTTGACTTCGAGGAGCTGCTCGATCTGCTTCACCATTTTGTCGTGAATCTTTTGCAGGTCGTTCTCAGCGTCCTTGCGGAGGTCTTCGCTCAAGCCCTCTTTTTCGGCCTTTTTGAGCTTGTCGATACCGTCTCGGCGAATGTTGCGGATGGCCATCTTAGCTTCTTCAGCCTCCTTGTTGCACTGCTTCGTCAGCGCGCGGCGGCGTTCCTCGGTCAGCGCGGGGATGGCCAGGCGGATCACCTCGCCGTTGTTCTCCGGCATAATGCCCACCTCGGAGTCGATAATGGCTTTTTCGATGGCGTGGAACATACTCTTGTCCCAAGGCTTGATGGCGATGGTTCGCGAGTCGGGAGTGGAGATGGCCGAAACGTTGTTGAGCGGCACCTGGCTACCGTAGGAGTTTACGCGGATGCCGTCTAAGATGTGAACATTGGCCTTTCCGGCGCGGATTTGAGCCAGCGTCTCTTCGAGGTGCATCACGCTCATTTCCATTTTTTCCTCACATTCTGCGAGGCATTGTTTTACGTCGAACATATCTTTTTTACCTTATTTATTTGTTATATTTCTCTATTATTGGGCGAAGATAAGTATTTTCTCGGATTTTGTCAAAATACGCCCTATATTTTTATTGCCGCAGGAGCACATTTCCTACTTAGCACATTTAATTATTACCTTTGCACGGAAGATGAACCAGTTTGCCGATATCATATTGCCGTTGGCCGTGAGCCAGCCCTACACCTACCGCCTGCCGCAGGAGTTGGCCGGGCGGGTTGTCGTGGGTAGCAGAGTTGTGGTGCCGCTCGGTCGCCGCAAGTACTACACCGGCATCGTTTTCCGCCTCCGCGCTACGCTGCCTGCCACCGTCGACGCGTCCGCCTTGAAGGACGTGGCCGAAGTGGTGGACGAGCAACCTCTGCTGCTGCCTGCGCAGTTGCAGTTTTGGGAGTGGATGGCGCAGTATTATATGTGCACGCTGGGCGAGGTGATGAAAGCCGCCCTGCCTTCGGGTCTCAAACTCGAGAGCGAGAGCGTAGTACGGAAGCATCCCGATTTCTCCGATTTCGATACTCTCACGGAGCGCGAGAGTCGTGTTCTTGACGCTCTTTCGGCTGAAAAAGGAGAGAGTTTGGCGAGTTTGCAGCGTGAACTAAATATTGACAATATCCTACCGCTTGTGCGCCGTTTGCTGGAGCGTGACGCTGTCGTGATGGAAGAGAAGATGACGCGGCAGTATCGGCCCAAAACGGAGAAACATGTGCGCCTTGCCGCCGACTTTCAGGATGAGAATCGCCTCAATGAAGTTTTTGAAAACCTCAAGCGCACGCCTAAGCAGAGCGAACTTCTTCTCAAGTATCTCGAGTTTTCCAAGGCCTCCACGGCTTTTGCTCTTTCCAATATGGGCTTGCTTGAAGAAGTGGCGCGGCGCGATCTCCTGCGCCTCCCAGGTGCTTCCGAGTTTGCCCTTTCTGCCCTCGTCGGCAAAGGCATTTTGGAGGTCTACGACTATGAAGTGGGCCGACTCAAAACGCAGAAGGCACTGCCCGAACTTTTGACAAAAGAACTCAATCCAGCGCAGCAGCAGGCCTATGAGGAAATCATGCAATCCGCCTCTACTCCCGTCCTGCTGCATGGCGTTACCTCCAGTGGCAAAACGGAGATTTACATCCGCCTCATAGAGGAAGCTTTGCAGCGCGGAGAACAGGTGCTGTATCTCCTGCCCGAAATCGCCCTTACTACGCAGATTATGACGCGGTTGAGTCGTGTTTTTGGCGACAAACTCGGCGTTTATCATTCTAAGTTTCCCGATGCCGAGCGCGTGGAACTCTGGCAGCGGCAACTCTCGGAGCGTCCTTTTCCGCTCATTCTCGGCGTGCGTTCCAGTCTGTTCCTGCCCTTCCGCAAGTTGGGGCTTATCATCGTTGATGAAGAACATGAAACGAGCTACAAACAGCAAGATCCTGCACCGCGTTATAACGCTCGCGATGCCGCTCTTGTGCTGGCGCGTTCCACCGGTGCACGCGTGCTTCTCGGAACGGCCACGCCAGCCGTGGAGACCTACCACAACGCGCTTTCTGGGAAGTATCGCCTCGTGGAACTTACCACGCGCTATGGCGATCGGCAACTGCCCGAAATCGTGGTGGAAGATGTCAAAGAATTACGCCGTAAGAAACTCATGAAAAGCCCGTTCTCGCCGCGCCTGACCGAAGAGATTCGCGAGGCGCTGGCTCATCACGAACAGGTCATCCTCTTTCAGAACCGCCGCGGCTATAGTCCCGTTTTGGAATGCCACACCTGCGGCTGGACACCTCATTGTGAGCATTGCGACGTACCGCTCACCTACCATCAGCAGCAGGGCCGCCTCGTTTGCCACTACTGCGGAACGCCCTATCCGCTGCCCCAGCAGTGTCCCAACTGTGGTAGCACCGAATTGCGCGACTTAGGTTATGGCACGGAGAAGATAGAAGCCGCCGTGCGCGCCTTTTTCCCCAAAGCCCGCACGGCCCGCATGGACCTCGACACCACGCGCAGCCGTTCCAGCTATGAGCGCATCCTCGAGGCCTTCGGCTGTGGCGAAACGGACATCTTGATCGGTACGCAGATGGTCACGAAAGGACTCGATTTCGAGCGGGTCCACGTGGTGGGCATCCTCAATGCCGACCAGAGTCTCAATGTGCCCGACTTCCGCGCCTTTGAGCGTTCGTTTCAGATGCTCAGCCAGGTGGCGGGGCGCGCAGGGCGAAAAGGTCGTCGCGGCCTTGTGGTGTTTCAGACACGCCAGCCCCAGTTGCCCGTGGTGCAGCAAATCGTGACGAACGACTACCGCGCCATGTACGCCAGTCAGCTCGTTGAGCGGCGCGAGTTCCTCTATCCGCCTTTCTGCCGCATCATCAACATTTTTGTGCGCCACCGCGATGAGCGCATTTGCGAAGACGCCGCACAAAAGTTTGCGCAGAGCATCTGCCCTTATTTCCAGTCCGACCTCCTCGGTCCTGACCGTCCCGCCGTGGCGCGCATCCAAGCGCTCTACATTCGGAAGATGATGCTCAAGGTGCGCCCCACGTTCTCCGCGGCCAGCATCCGCCGCACCCTCCTTTCTGCTCGCGATATCCTCTTGACGCGTCCCGAACTCAAGGGGGTGCAGCTCTATTTTGATGTAGATCCGCTCTGATTTTTCCCTTCAGTCTCTCTCCGGCGGGAGGGAAGCCACTGTCTTTTTGTATGCATTAGAGCGGTTCTTATGTTAAAATTTTAAATTTCTTTATTCTTTTCTTGGATAAAAAAAGGAAAATCACTTACATTTGCATATCTCTAAACAATTCATTAAAACAATTAAAACGATGAAAAGATTTTCCGTAATGCTTGCAATGCTCGTAGTGGCATTTGTTTGTTCAACGACGGCTTCTGCCCGTGGTGTCATTATTTATGGTAATGGCGATGCTCTCAAG
>CAUSYJ010000078.1:0-7696 GCA_963535845.1 uncultured Alloprevotella sp. | reverse complement strand
GCATGGTGTGTCCCCGCTGGGGACAGTGGGTGCGACTCTCATCATAAAAAGTCTGTATAGTCTCCGTGGCTAATCTATCTCAGCTCTGCACATTACCCTTTCACTATCTCAGTTGCATCCTCGCAGCGTAGCTCACGCCTCCGGCGGAGGCGCACTATGCTTAACCGCGGGTGATGCCCGAGCAGAGCGAGGGTGAACCCGTGGGGATATGGACTCAGAGAACTCCGACGCCGGCGGCGTCGCACTGCAAGCGTTGAGAGAGTAACAAGAGTGGGTGCTGTGCGACACCTCTGGTGTCGGAAGCTTCCCTCTCCACTTCTCCACGGGTTCGCCCTTCAGGCATCACCCGCGGTTACGCATGGTGTGTCCCCGCTGGGGACAGTGAGTGGACAATGAGCTATTTCTTCTCCTACCAAGAAAAACAAACTCTGGAGAGGAATGTGTTTTCTCATAGTTGCGGCCTTATTTGTTGCGCTCAAAAATACAATAAGGGCGTGAGCTGACGCAATAAGGATGTGAGCTGACAGCCTTATTGTATTTTCAAACGCTATAAGGATATTTGCGCAGGAGGGTATTGCATAAACGCCTCTTCTTGAGAGTGTGTAGCAGGTGTGCTTCAGAGGCGTCGATGAATGAGACTTCTAAGCGGACAGATTCAAATTTAGCGGTTTCTCTCTCTCTTGAATAGTTGCCCATCCCTGCGAAGAGCCAGTGTGGGGTTGAGCAGGTGGGTGGCGCGTCCTTGTGTTTTTTATATAAAAAAGATCCGTCGACGTTGTCTCACGACTACCCCGACGGTTCCTTAAGAAATTTTTTTGTTATCTATCGATGTTGCAAAGATACAAATCCATAAAAGAACTGTCAACTATCCTTGTGTGTTTTTTTGCGATAAAGCAGTGTTTTTATGGTTTGATGGGCGTAAAAAAAATGCTGCAACCGCCTTTGTACGGGCGTTTCTTGATTTTGTGTGTTTTATAACATAAACGGAAGTTTGCATGCGTGTGTTCAGAAATCGTACTTTTGTATCTGCTAAGAACTTAATCATATGCAAGTGAAACATTGCTAGTTTGTACGATTTGGAAAACTCTCTAAAAAAGATACCGTTCACCCCACGAGGGAGAACGGTATTTTTTTCCAAAAGGTGAGGAAATCAGAGTTCTCCACCAACCTCTTTGAATTTTTCGATGAAGGCAGCAATCTTTTGGAATACGCTTTCTTTCTTTGTCAAGTATTGTGGATTGAGTGGACTCATCTTAGGGAGAATCGCTTTCAGGTCTGTCCCGTTTTCGCTTGCGAACTTGCGCTTTAATGAAGTCTGAATGTAGCGCTTTGCAGCTTCTTTATTCAGGTTTTCTTCAGATATTAAGTTTTCAACTTCTATCTTCTGTTTCTCTTGTGCATAGGTAAAGAAAGAGGCGATAATATCTGCTTTGTCCTGAATCTGGTCGAGATCGGTTTCATGAATGAAATCGACGATTAGTCCCTCTTTGGCTCTATTTCCTATACTGCTTCGGATGACTCGGCGAATGTCTTCAATCAGCGCGTCCTTGTCTTTCGTTTTTTTGTTGTGTTCAAACACCAGTTCAAGGATATAATCTAAGTCGATTTCTTGTGACTTGAGCAAATCGACCTCAAATACCACATCGTCCCAGTCTATGGTGGTTTCCTCTGACTCTTTCCCTTCCCGTTCTCTTCTGAACCAGTCTCGAATATCGTTGTATGTGGAGCGATAATCTTGTGCCGCGCGCTCTGAAAGCACATCAACCTCCATCATGTCCGTAATGTCTTCATCTGTCAAGAAGTGCTGATCCTGGAATGTCTTGACAGCATCAGGGTTTGTCTTGTCAATCTTTTGTAACTCTTTGAGATAGGTGAATTCATCATAGTTTTGCAAGATGTTTTCTATCTTCAAGTAGTCACCAAAGAGTTTTACAAAATCTTTTTTGTCCGCTTCCGTCGTAATCTCATCAGGTTGTGGGAACTGCTCTTTGAGCTCTTTCACAATATCCACATAGCCTTTTTTTGCTTCGCCTGTTTCACTGTCCGTGAAGCCTTTGATATATTCCTCATAGCTTTTCTCCAGTAGGACGTTCCTTGTGTTTTCGTCGCCAAACAAAGTGATGGCGTCTATCGTGGCCTGTTCCATATCTCGGAACGTAACGATATTGCCAAATGTTTTGGTGGCGTCATAGATACGGTTGGTTCGTGAGAAAGCCTGTATCAGTCCGTGATAGCGCAGATTCTTATCCACAAAAAGCGTGTTGAGTGTGGGGGCGTCAAAGCCTGTGAGAAACATTCCTACTACGATGAGGAGATCAACGTCCTGATTCTTCACTCGTTTGGCCAAGTCTTTATAGTAGTTTTGGAAAGCTTTACTGTCCACCCCAAAGCTCGTTCCGAATGTGGCATTGTAGTCGTCTATTGCCTTTTTCAGAAATTCTTTGGCGCTGCGGTCCATCGCCGAAGGTTCAAAACCTTCATCTTGAATATCGCCTATGGCATGTTGCTCTTCGTTGGGAGCAAAGGAGAAGATAGTGGCGATTTTTAGTTTTTTCTCATTCTCTTTTTGCAGCTTGTTGAGCTCTTCATAGTAGAGTTTGGCTGCCTCAACACTACTCACTGCAAACATGGCGTTGAAGCCCTTTCCGTTTCCTTCGTTTCGATGGGTCTTTATTCGGAAGTTTTGCAAGATGTATTGTGAAACCTCTTTGATTCGGTCGGGGTGGAGCAAGAGTTTTCTGTTCTCCGCCGCTGTCAGTTTGATTTCGTCTTGTTCTGTTTCCAGTGCTTTGAATCGTGGGCGCACATCGTTATAATCTACCTTGAATTTCAGCACTTTCCCGTCGCGAATGGCATGAGTAATAACATAAGAGTGGAGTTCTCGCCCAAAGACATGTGCCGTAGTTTCTTCTCCCAAAGCATTTTCGGGGAATATGGGCGTTCCTGTGAATCCAAACTGGTAATACCGCTTAAACTTTTTCTTGAGATTCTTCTGTGCTTCACCAAATTGTGAGCGATGGCATTCATCAAAGATAAACACCACCTGCTGCTCATAGACGGGTAGCGCACTTTCGCTCTTCATCAGATTATTCAGTTTCTGAATCGTCGTTACAATAATCTTGTTATCGTCCTTCTCTATGTTCTTCTTTAGTCCTGCCGTACTTTCAGAACCATTTACGCTGTCGGGCGAGAAGTGTTGATATTCCTTAATTGTTTGGTTGTCGAGATCTTTACGATCGACAACGAAGAACACTTTGTCGATAAAGTCAAGCTGTGTAGCCAGTCGGGCCGCTTTGAAGCTCGTCAAGGTTTTGCCCGAACCTGTTGTATGCCAAATATAGCCTCTTCCTTCGAGTGTGCTCCATTGTTTTGCTTCGTACGCACTCTTTACTTTCCAAATCAACCTTTCTGTTGCAGCTATTTGGTAGGGGCGCATGATGAGCAACGTGTTGCTGGTGTCGAACACGCAATAGTGGAGCAGTATCTGCAGTAGCGTGTTTTTCTGAAAAAAGGTTGCAGTAAAGTCTTTTAAGTCCTTTATGGGGGTGTTGTCTGATTTTGCCCAGTTCATTGTGAAGTCGAAACTATTTTTGTTTCGTTTCACCGTGTTAGCAAAATAGCGGGTATCTGTTCCGTTGGAAATGACGAAAATCTGCAAGTATTTGTAGAGTGAGCTGTCGCTGTTGAAGCTCTCCTTGCTGTAGCGGTGTACTTGGTTGAAGGCCTCGCGGATGGCTATGCCACGTTTCTTTAGTTCCACTTGCACCATGGGTAAGCCATTCACCAAAATGGTTACATCGTAGCGATTGGCTTGTGTTCCAGTTTGTTCAAACTGGTTGATTACTTGTACTTTGTTTCGAGTTACATTCTGCTTGTCGACCAGATAAATGTTTTTGATATGTCCGTCATCGAACACGAAATCATAAAAATGATCATTCTGTATCTTTCGCGTTTTGTCGATAATGCTATCGTTAGCCCGATCTAAATACTCATCAAGGAAGCGCTGCCATTCAGCATCGGTAAAGATAACATCGTTGAGTGTTTGCAACTGTTTTCTTGCATTTTTCAATAAAGCTTCAGGCGTGATGAGAGAAGGGAGATACTCATACCCTTGATTCTGGAGATCTTCTATCAGTTCGCGTTCGAGAGCTGCCTCACTTTGATAGCTTGTCGGCGCTTCGCAAGCGATAGAGTTTTTGGTGTAGCTGTCGAGAACGATGAAGTTCTTCAATTCTGCAATGGTGCTGTATTGTGTCATTTTTTTGATTTGGTTTTTTCTTGATTTATTGGGGTAGCTAGGATAACTAGGCCCCCTAGGGACTTTCTCAGGATAGCTCGCTGCCTCCCTCACTCTTTTTATTCGAGCAGCCTTTTGAGCCTTGCCACCTCCGCTTTCAAGGCGGCATTCTCCTCCTTGAGGGTTTGCATCATTCGGTCTTGTTCCTTTCGGTAGCCAGTGCGAGCGGCATACATTCGTTCCTTGATACCTCCTTCTGTTACGAAGCGTTTTTGCAGGAAGTCGAGGTAGTGGCACATCATCTTATCCGTGAGATGGCACAGTGAGAGCGCAGCATTGCCAAACTCCTCCGCTGTCCATTTGTTTACAAAAGGAGCATAGTCGGCATAGTTGTTATGCTCTCGGCAGAAGGTTAAGAGGGCGTTGTAACGTGGGTGGTTCTTCTGCCAAAGCGTTAGCCCACGAGTATGGAGATAGTCCTCATAGTCTTGGCGAAGTTCCTGCAAACTACTACGTGCCACATTGAGCAGTTTTAGTTCCATTTCTGTAGAGGTCATGCCGTCTTCCTTTCCCTCCACAATGTTTTGTTTTCCCGACCGTGCCGCTTGAATCATTTGATCCACAGTACGGTCGCCATAGGCAGGTAGGAAACGTTTGCAAAAGACGAAAGTCATTTGGTAGAGCGCATCAGCCTTTTGATAGAAGTGCAACGTTTTCCAGTCTGTGCCGCCACGCAGCACCTGCGGTTTGTTATTCTCCATAGGCAGCATATTTTTCTTTTAGAAGTTTAGCGCATGTTCTCAATGCCTGAACGAGAGAAGTTGTTCTCGATAATATTCATATTGCTTTCTGCGAAGCTCAATCTCCTTTGGCAGTCCCTCGCTGATGGAGTTTGTAAGCGTGTCGAACTTGTCGAGGATAGAAACTATGCGCTGCTGCTCGGAGAGAGGAGGGATGGGGATTTTGATTTTGGCAATCACTTTATTGTCTAAAGTAGGTATACCAGCTTTCCTAACCTTAGCCTTTATTGAGCCTTCCATACATTGGAGTACATAATATAGATATCTTTGGTTTAATGATTCGTTATGAGAAAAACAGAAGCAACCGTCAGAAGACCAAAATTCTCTTGAGCTGTATCCTACCGTTCCTGCCGATGCTCCTACGTTAATAATCATTGTAGAATGAGCTTCTCGATTAGGTTTACTATAATAACCAATGGGATCTATTCCACCATGAAACACAGGATAGTCTCCTTTATCATATAGCTCTCTTTTTGTTAGTCTCTTTCCTCTAAGGACACTGCAAAGTTTTTCCAAAGGAATAACTGTTACGTTATTTAACTTTTCGGGGGGGTATTTAACATATCAAAGGTCAGTAACTTGTTGCGATAGTACTCATACTGCCGCTTGCGGCAGTCCAGCTCCGCCTCCAGCTCCGCCTCCAGCTCCGCCTCCAGCTCCGTAAACTTGTCGAGGACCTCGACAAGTTTACGTTGGATTTCTAATGATTTTTTTGTGTCAGTAGGGCAAGGAATAGGAATAGATAGATTTAATATCTCATTGGTTCTTAGAGCAGGAATTCCTGCGCCAAGTTGTTTGCCCATCAGAACTTCTTGATTTAATTTTAAGAAATGAAATACATACCTATTAACAACTTGCGTTTCGTCTGGTAGTACTACGTAACAGTGGGCATTCGCATAAAAATCAGTTGTAACAAAGTTAACAAATCCTGCGGATGCTCCACCTTGACTTATGATAATTTTGTTAGCGGAATAGTTACATAAATCTGTAAAGCCAGAAAAAGATACACCTCCATTATAAGCTGGATAAGCTCCCGTATCAGAAAGGGCTTGTTTATTCAACTGTTTACCTTTTTCTAATAGCACAACATCTCCCAACGGCTTCCATTCCACTTCAGCCCCATCAAGCAAGCGTTCAATAAACTGGAATGTATTTTGTTCTTTATTCATTGCTGTTTATATCGTTGTGTTTATGCCTCCAACTCTTTAATGATCTCATCAATATCCGCGCGCAGAGTATCAATCCGCTTCACCGTTTCGGTTACTTCGGTATTGAGCTTATTGATGTCGATAATCTCGCGCTTGTCCTCCGCCTCAACGTATGAACTCACGGAGAGGTTATAGTCGTTTTCGGCTATTTGAGCGTTGTCTACCGATGTGGCCACATACTGCACCTCCTTCTTGTTTCCGAAGATGTCCAGAATGCGGTCTATATGTTCGGGGAGCAGTACATTGTTGTTGGTTTCTTTCTTGAAGAAGTCTTCGCCGCTGGCATCAATGAATTGTGTTTTGGGTTCTGTTTTGTGTTTTGAGAGTACGAGAATGTTTACCGCGATGCTTGTACCATAGAACAAGTTAGGAGGTAGCGAAATAACGCTTTCTACAAAGTTGTTGTCTACTAAATACTTCCTTATCTTTTGTTCCGCTCCGCCCCGATAGAAGATGCCGGGGAAACAAACGATGGCAGCCCGACCACGCGCGGAGAGATAGTTGAGGGAATGGAGCACGAAAGCAAAATCAGCTTTCGATTTAGGAGCTAATACGCCAGCAGGAGCAAAACGGTCGTCGTTAATCAGCGTTGGGTCGTCACTGCCTATCCAGTTTACCGAATAAGGAGGATTAGAAACAATGGCCTCGAAGGGCTTTTGCTCACCATATTGAGGATGGAGGAGAGTATCGCCCAGCGCAATATCGAACTTGTCGTAGTTGATGTTATGAAGAAACATATTCATACGTGCCAAGTTGTAAGTGGTATGATTGATTTCTTGCCCGAAAAAACCTTCCTCACTAAAATATTCACCGAAGAGTTTTTTGGCTTGTAACAACAAAGAGCCCGAACCACAAGCCGGATCGTAAATCTTATTCACTTCTGTTTTTCCATACGTGGCAAGCCGTGCTATCAGATTAGATACATTCTGAGGGGTAAAGAATTCGCCTCCCGATTTACCAGCATTAGCTGCATAGTTGGAAATAAGAAACTCGTATGCATCGCCAAAGAGGTCAATCTCATTATCTTCAAAGTTTCCGAAGTCTAAGCTCTCTACTCCCTTAATGACAGCAGCTAAGCGGCGGTTCTTCTCTTCAACGGTGTTGCCCAGTCGATTACTTGTAGTATCGAAATCTGCAAAAAGTCCTTTGATGTCATGTTCAGAATCATAGCCATTGGCAGAACCTTCTATCGCCGTAAATATTGCAGCCAAATCTGTATTCAAGTTGGGATTGGTATTCGCATTCTTTGCAATATGGGAGAACAGCTGACTGGGATAAATGAAATAGCCCTTTTCCTTGGTAACTTCGTGTATGTCCTTCTGACTAAGCTGTTCGTCAGGCCAGTTAGTATAATCTATGCTCTCGTCTCCATTTTCCATGAAAAGGACAAAGTTCTCACTGATGAAACGATAAAAAAGAGTTCCTAAAACAAACTGCTTGAAGTCCCATCC
>CAUSYJ010000077.1:0-7724 GCA_963535845.1 uncultured Alloprevotella sp. | reverse complement strand
AACATGAATACATCCATTTTTCATCTAGGACTTTGCAGCCTTTTTGTTTCAATGCATCTTTCAATTTGCTAATTTGAGATGCTGATAAATTCCGCTTGTTTATATCAAAAACATGTACCTTTTATTGTTTGATCTATTTATCACTTCATATTTCGAACGAATCTAATATGTTCTCTATAATTCTATCCGGATTCTTTTGCGCACGGCTGCCTCGAGATAGTCCATAATTCGCCATGTTGTTCCTTTTTTTTGAATGTGATAGTAACGTCCGGAAAGAATCCTGCCGTCAGATACATAGAGGGGAGTTAGTGTCCATTTTGGTAAGTGGGTGAAGTAGTCAGTAAGCAGAGCCACATCTTTCTTATTATTGTCTGAAAGAGTTTCAGGGGTTAGAATATTTAGGCTGATATTTCCTGTAGATGAAACATAGGCAATCAGATTGTAATCAGTAGTGTCTGAAGATAATTTGTAATTCTGACCTTTAGCATTTAACTCTTCACTCATTACGCAAGATTGAGCAAATAATCGCTTAATGTTCCAATATATCCCACCATCGAAAACAAAGGAGACATTATTTTTGAAAAGTGCATATTCGTTGGCCTTAGTAAAGTACGCACTTTTATATGTTTCAAAAGCTTGATGCTGTCGTTGTCCTTTTAATACCTCAAAACAACCGAATTCGTTAGAGACTACAAAGCCAAAGTATGGAAGAGGATTTGTTATGAAGCAGAATTTACCATTGAGCCAAACAGCTGGAATTTTGGCTGTATCTGAATTTGTTTGTTCAGAGACAAGTCTCTTTGTATCTTCCTTCATTAACGAAGCATCTGATTTGGACACACAAAAATCATAAGGCTCTTCTTCCGTTCGTAGATGAAAGAACCAATCTGCATTGATATGCTTGTTTCCCGAAGGAAGACTCGTTGATGGAGTACTGACAAACATGACTGTCCCCAGAGGCCACCCAATAAGTTTCTCGCACGATTTATTTTTAGAATTCAACTCTCTATCAAGAGGTCGTATGGATTCCCAATGCGGAGCTGCATGGAAAAAGGACGCACGCATTTCATCCAGTGACACATATTGCAGCGAGGGAAGAGACAACAATAAGCCTTTATCTCCTCTCATACATTGTTGAGCATATGATGGGACACTCAATAAAACAGCTAAAATGAACAAGATGTTATGCATTTGTTAATATCTTTTTTCTTTCGCTATTTGAATGAAAACTTCGATCCATATTTTTTTCTGTAACCTCACCGTCTTCAGGCACACCTTCATAGGAAACGAACTCCCCTGTTGTAGATTCATATACTACAGCATGAGAAAAACCATAATTCCGTAGTTCGTCAAAGGAACTCGTATCAAGATTAGACGGACCATAAGCATATCCGTCTTGATAAGGATGGCTATGATACATTGTATCGTAAAGATTCTTTTGTATCCCAAAGCAAATTCCTGGAGTTTTCACAGTTAGAACTTCTACTAAGGCATGTTTTACTAATTGTCCGATAAGTGTCTTATCTACTGTAGGTATAGATGACACAGCATGATAACAATTATTAGTGTGCTTTATTATAATTAGCGCTACAAAGATTCATAGAAAATTGTTCAACGCCAAATGTTTTTGTAAATTTCCGACAACTAAAACATCTCTTTTTTTTGTTGGATAGATTAGTTAGAGTTTTCTTTATTATGGTTTTTATAAAACTGGGAATCGCAATTAAACCTTTTCCTTCACCATTCGTCCTAAGAAAGCGACATCGCCCTGGGGAGAGCTATGTCTGTATGATTGAAATAGGATTATTCATAAGAAAGTAATTGCATGAAACGACTTCTTTTTTCATTGCTCGTTCTCATAGTATCCCAAACACTTTTGGCCCAAAAATATGTGGTTACGGGTAGTGTGGAGGACGAGCGCAATACGAATAAACTTGAGTTTGCTTCGGCCACGCTGATGAAGCTCGATAGCACGAAAATCATTGGGACAATGACCGACAGCATTGGTGCGTTCAAACTTCGTGTGGCACAGCTTGGTGCGTATATTTTGCGCGTCAGTTTTGTGGGCTATTCGAAAGCCGACCGCATGGTGACGCTTACGGAGAACAACGATTCCATTGATTTGGGCATCATTGGTCTGGTGAGCGATAAGTACACCTTGCAGTCGGCTGTAGTCACTGGTACTGCTGCGCGTGTGCAGCAGGTGGGCGATACAACAATGTTCAACGCCTCGGCCTATCGCACGCCAACGGGTTCCACCCTCGAATCGCTTGTTAAGCAGTTGCCTGGTGTGGAAGTGAGCGACGACGGAACTATTAAGTGGAACGGAAAAACCGTCAAGAGCTTTCTCGTCAATGGTAAAGACTTCTTCAAGGGTGACACAAAGGTGGCGATGAAGAATCTGCCTACTGAGATGGTCAGTAAGCTGAAGGCGTATGACAAGAAAAGCGACTACACAGAGCAAACAGGTATCGACGATGGTGAAGAAACTACCGTGCTAGACATCATGACGAAGCGCGAGCTGAATGAGTCGTGGATTGTTAATGCCGATTTGGGGTGGGGTAACAAGGACCGTTATGCTGAGAAATTCTTTGCCACTCGCTTCTCCGATAATAGCCGCGTCTCCCTCTTCGGTTCGCTCAACAATACGGGCGACGAAGGTTTTGGCGGACCGCGTGGCTTTGGCAGAAGTAACGGACTTACCTCGAGCAAAATGTTTGGTCTGGACTTCGAATGGGAAAATGGTAAGAAAAAGCGCGAAGCAGGCCGTTTGGAGTTGGGCGGAAACGTTCGCTACAGCCATACAGGCGTTGATCTTCTCGCTAAGACCAATTCTGAGATATTCCTCACAAGTGGCTCTTCCAGTAGCTTTGCGAACAGCCTCTCCAGAAGCTTCTCGTCCTCAACTTACGCTGGTGGAGAATTGAAGTTAGAGTGGAGTCCCGACTCAATGACTTATGTAGATATCCGCCCCACGTTCTCGCATAGCGATAGCCATAACAGCAGCAAGAGCCGGAGTGCTACTTTTAAGAGCGACCCTTATGGTTTGAGTGGTTCGCCACTGGATAGCATCTTTGCTGCTAATCCCGCAGCTGCCTTCATCGGTATTGCTGTCAATCGTAGCGAACGGCTCTCGAAAGGTAGTAGCGTTAATAATTCTGTGGGTGGAAGCATGAACATCATTCGTCGCTTGGGAAGCAACGGACGCAATGTAAGTTTCCGTGCAAACTATAACTATAGCCAGGGACACAGTAGCACCTATTCCATCTCGGATATACAATACTATAACGGCAAGGCCGCAAGCTTCCTCAATCAGTATAGTTGGACGCCGAATAAGACTTATAACTACAGTCTGCGCTTTGGTTATTCTGAACCCTTTGCTAAAAACTGGAACGCGCAGGTGCGTTATGAATACTCCTTCCGTTATCAAGATAGTGACCGCAGCCGTTACAATCTGAATGAGATCGACTCGCTCACCTGGGGCAACCCACTGGCTTATCCGCCACTGGGAACGCTTCCCACCGAAGCCCAAGTTCTGCAAGTAGTGCGTGATGATTTCAACTCACAGTATGCCACCTATCGTTATTTCAATAATAGTGTGAATCTGGATGTGCGCTATAACAATAAAATCGTCCGTTTCGATGCTGGCGTAAGTTTCAATCCACAACGCACAAAATTGGCATACGAACGCCCCGGACAGCACATCGATACCACCGTGGTTCGCAAGGTGTTCAACATCTCCCCACAATTGCGCTTCCGCTACCAGTTCTCCAAGACCAATCAGTTTGAGTTCAACTATCGAGGCTCTGCGTCGCAACCTTCGATGACGAACCTGCTCGACGTGGTGGATGATAGCAACCCGCTACTCGTTACAATGGGTAATCCGGGTTTGAAACCCTCGTGGGTAAATTGGTTGCAGGTTCAGTATCGTGGCTACAATCCAGAACAGCAAGCAGGAATGTTCTTCGGCTTCGACTTCACGCAAACGTCTAACGCCATCTCTACGCGCGTTGTCTACAATGACGCTACAGGTGTGCGCTATTCTCGTCCAGAAAATATCGATGGTATCTGGAGCATGGGAGCACATGGTATGTACAATTTCGGCTTTGGTAAAAACAAGGTTTGGACACTCTCCTCGTTCACTAATTTCAGCTTCAATCACGACGTAGGTTATGTGAGCCGTGTGAGTGGTGCCAGTCATACGCGCAGTCTTGTGGCAGCCTATCTGCAATCTACTGCTATACGCAGTCAGCACAACACCGCGTATTATAATAATGTGTTCAGTTCTGCCAATGCGGAGAAAAATGTCAATAAGACCTTGAGCATGGGTGAGCACTTGCGCCTCAACTATCGCGCCTCCTTTTTTGATGCAGGTTTTATCGGTATGCTGAACTATCAGCACTCGCGCAACAGCATCCAAACATCAAGCAATCTCAACACTTGGCAATTCAGCTATGGAGCAGAGGCCAATTTCAACGCACCTTGGGGAATGAGTCTCTCCACGGACATCCGTATGAGCAGTCGCCGTGGATATTCGGTAAGCTCCATGAATACAAATGAACTGCTTTGGAATGCTCAGCTCAGTCAGAGTTTCCTCAAAAAAAAGAATCTGACACTCAGCGTGCAGTTCTATGACATTCTCCAGCAGCAGAGCAATATCAGCCGCGTGCTCAATGCTCAGCTGCGCAGTGACTCTTGGAACAATGCCATCAATTCTTATTTCATGGTACACCTTATATATAAGTTGAACATCTTCCCAGGTGGCAGTTCTTCAAAAGATGCTGATGCTAAACGCGACGGTGAGTGGAAAGAAGGTCGCGGCGGTCGTCCTGGTCCCGGTGGACGTCCCGGTGGCGGTCCTGCCCCGGCTGTCCTGTCCCCCAGCAGTCGCTTCTAAGCCACACTAAAACAATCAGACATTTCAATAAGATAGGGACGCGCTTTGCGAGCTCTGCTTTCTTCCTCCCTACATGGAGAATACTGTTTGCCGCAAAGCGCGTCCTTTTTGTGTTTTACCGAATTTTATAGTTTACTCTTTGCAGGAAATTGATTCTGTTACTAACTTTGCTGAAAAATAAAGACGTAATGAAAACGAGGATAGGCCGATTTTTCGGTGTCTACTTTCTATGGGTCGTTTGTTTTGTTCTGCAAAAACCTTTCTTTCTCCTTGTGTATGGACAAAACGTGCAGCACCTCCGCGCAACAGATTGGTTGAGCATTATGTACCACGGACTCCCGCTTGATTTTAGTATGGCAGGATATCTCTCCGTCATTCCCGCTTTGCTGCTACTCCCCACGCTCTGGCGAAAAGAGCAGTGGCCGCGGCGAACGTTGATGGCTTATTTTGGCTGTGTATCTACTATTGTAGGGATGGCTTTTATCTTGAATCTTGTGCTCTATGGCTATTGGGGATTCCCACTTGATTCAACGCCGTTGTTCTATTTCTTCTCGTCGCCGCAGGAGGCGGTGGCCAGTGTGAGCTTTGGATTCTTGCTCCTCGGCTTGTTGCTGACCGCTTTTTGCAGTGTCGCCATTTATGCCGTATTCTATTTCTTCTTGCTTCGCCCGAAGCGTTGGCCGCAGTTTGAGAGAATTCACAATAGAGCATGGAAAAGCTTGGCTCTGTTTCTTCTCACAGCCGCTCTGTTTCTCCCTATCCGCGGTGGGATAACAACGTCGACGATGAACGTAGGAAAAGTTTTCTACAGTAGCGACCCTGTTCTCAATCATGCCGCCGTGAATCCGCTTTTCAGTTTGATGGAATCATTGGTAGGACAAGAGGATTTCGCGAAACAATACCGCTTCATGGACGATCGTGAGGCAACGCGCCTCTTCTGCTCTATGCAAGAACAGCCGGAAGCGAACGTGGTGCTTTCCGACTCCCTGCTGACCACGCAACGCCCCAATGTGATGATTGTTGTGATGGAGAGTTTCTCCAACTTCCTAATGAAAGAAACGGGCGGATTACCCAATGTAGCAGTCAATCTTGATTCGATAGCTCGAACAGGAGTTCTCTTCACGAATTTCTACGCCAATAGTTTTCGCACCGACCGCGGACTGGTTAGCATCTTGAGTGGTTATCCGGCTCAGCCCACGATGAGCATCATGAAGTATCCCAGTAAGACGGCGCATCTCCCATCTATCTGTGGCTCTCTTTTGAAAGCTGGTTATCGTCCTAAATACTACTATGGGGGCGATGCAGATTTCACCAAAATGCGCTCTTATCTCGTGGCGCAAGGTTTTACGGATATTGTCTCCGACCAAAATTTCCCCGTTGGCGACCGTCTCTCTAAATGGGGCGTCCATGACCATTTGCTTTTCCGCAAAGTGTGGGAAGAACTCCGCAGCGAAAAACCACAGCAACAGCCTTTCTTCCGCGTGGTGCAAACGAGCAGTAGTCACGAACCTTTCGATGTGCCGTACCACCGTCTAAGCGACGAGCGCCTCAATGCCTTTGCCTACACTGATCGTGTTATCGGAGATTTTCTTCGCAACTTCCGAACGTTGCCCGCATGGAAGAATACGCTCGTTATCCTTGTTCCCGATCATCTCGGGTGCTATCCCCCTCATATTAGCAATTTTGACATCAACCGCTATCGTATTCCGCTCATTCTGACAGGAGGAGCTGTTCGAGAACCGAAGCGCATAGATATTATTGGAGGTCAGCAGGACATCGCCGCCACGCTTTTGGCACAGTTAGGCTTGTCGCACAAAGAATTCGCCTTCAGTAAGAATCTCTTCAATCCCCATGCTCCGCATTTCGCTTTCTTTGCTGTGCCCGATGCTTTTGGGCTCGTCACTACCGATAACCAACTTATCTACGACAACCAAGCCCACCGCGTGATGCTCGACACTGGGCGGAGCAAAGGGCAGAACTTGCGGCCGGCAAAAGCTTATTTGCAAAAACTCTACGATGATATTGCTAAACGCTAACAAAGATGCTTGATTTCTTTACAGATCTGGACACACAGTTGATGCTCTTTCTCAACGGATGGCACACTCCGTATTGGGACAATTTTATGTGGCTCTATTCATCTAAATGGATATGGCTACCTTTCTATGCAGTTTTTGTCTTTGTGATTTTACGCAACTTCAAGTGGCGTGTTTCGGCTCTGATTTTTGTAGCTATATTTCTGACGATATTTTTCGCCGACCAAATTACGGCTACGCTGCTGCGCCCCATTTTTCATCGTTTGCGCCCGTGCAATCTGGACAACCCCTTGTCGCAGTTCATTCATGTAGTGGCAAATGATCGAGGTGGCCCTTACGGCTTCCCTTCTGCCCATGCCGCCAATGCTTTCGGATTTGCGTTTTTCATCCACTATTTGTTTCGTCGGAGTTGGCTCTCGCTGCTCCTCTTTGCGTGGGCACTGATGATGTGCTACACGCGCATCTATCTGGGCCGACACTATCCTGGCGACCTCTTGGTAGGTGCGATAGTGGGCTTTGTTAGTGCGAGTTTGTCTTATTATATGTTTCGTTACGTTGCAGGAACTCAAAAACAGAAGCCGCTACATGGGCTCTCTGTTCCTCCTTACGTCCTCCTCCTCACGCTCCTCACGTTTTTCATCCTTTCCTTTTTCTATCCTTATTAGGGAGTGTGGAGATATAGGCAATACAAGAGGAAAATCCGCAATGAATTCTTTATTCAGAAACCATTGCGGTCAGGCGGGAAGAAAAGGCATACAAGCCTATCCCCGTTATCACTGACTTTACCGACAGCG
>CAUSYJ010000076.1:0-7815 GCA_963535845.1 uncultured Alloprevotella sp. | reverse complement strand
GCTGTTCGTTTTCTCCGAATCACGCGAAATGGCAGAATGACAAAAACCGTAGTCAACACTACCATTCAGATAGCCGTCATGATGACGCCAACCCAAAGCAGGGAAATAGATCGTAGTAGTTGAACCGTCTCCCGTTTTAAAATGCCAACCCTGGTCGTAATTTCCCACCACGTTAAGCTCATCCTTATCACTTATGACATTATTTCCCGTAGTGGTAAAACCAGAAAAGGCATTGCTGGCAGGCATCTTGAAGCCAGCGGGACAGGGGTCGTAGACGGTCTTCACCACGACATTGTCATGGAAGCCGGTCTCAGTGTTATCCATCGACCAGAGGTTTATCTTCCAGAAATTATCAAACCAAACGTAGTCATAGAACGTTTCGGGGTGTTGAATGCCGTTTTGAATGCTCATAGTCTGCCCACCATTGGGCTCAAATGTACCGTCGATGATGGCTTTCTTTCCTGGAAAAGCATCCTTACGTCCAAACTGATAGAAGGTAGAAGACATTTGTTTTGTTTCGCCAGGGGTCTGCGTGATGTCGATATAAGCAAACTGTTTCTCACCATCGTTGGCAACAGTCTGTTCCACCTTCACGCGAGCCATGCGAGGCTGATCGGAGGGAGATGCATCCCATCTCATATAGGCAAAACCAAGCGGAAGTTTGGTGAAATTATAGGTAACGCCCGCTTTATTAACTACAGGAATCGTGTTGAGGGCATCATTCTGGACGAACCACAAGTGCCACGACCATACAACCGTTCCGCCCTTCGTGACAGCAATGACGGCGTTACCGTTCTTAATCTTGTCCTGCGGCACATGGAACTGTACAAACTTTTTGTCGGCAGAAAGAGAAAGACTACTTGCTTCTACAATGCCGCTTTGGTCTGTCCAAACAATCTTTGCTCCATCGGGCACATTCGCGCCCCCATTGCTCTGCGTAATCCAAGGATCAGTGATATTCTTACCTGCATGATCCTTGAAGTTTTTCAAAACATCAGAGCCTGACACAGTGGTTTTGTAGGAATGTTCATTAGTAGCACCGCCCGTGATAGCGTTACCGTAAACCAACGGAATGCGGTAGTAGCCCGGGGCAGAGATGAGATAAGAGTTGGCAGTATTTTCAACAGTGGCCGCACCCGTGGCGTTGGAGAGGTTGTAGTAGTTGCCGGCAGCGCCCTTCGGTGTGGCATCTTGCAACACCTTGTTGTATTTATTGAGGCGGTTGTCGATGGCCGTAGTGATAGTTGCAACGCCGCTCTCAGCCGATGTACCTCCGTCGCCCTCCTCTTTGCTAAACTGGATGAGCCAGGCAGGTTTGGTGGTTCCGAGAGATGTCCAGGTGTTACCGTCGTCGGTGCTTTCCTCATACCCTACTACCTTCCATTTCACAGGCTGCTGAATGTAAGTATCAGGATCTTCGCGGTAGCTCTGCACCGTATAGCTGGCTGCCTCTGTAGCTGTATAGTCCACCACAGGGGGATTGGTCACGGTAAGCCAGTATATCCACGTGGATTTCTTCTGAGACAAGGCGTAAGTCTTCGTTGTGCCGGGCTTCCATGTGCCGGAGAGGTTCACGTTGATAGGCGTAGAACCGTCGGAGAAATAAATCTTTACGCTCACGCCTCCAAGCGACTGCGGAATCATGTAGAAAGTGAAGTTGTCACCATTATTGCCCATGATGATTTGGTTAACGGCTTGCGAAGTACTCACATTGAGCGTACCGTCGCCACCAAGGGTGAACGTGGCGGGAGTGCTCAAGTTGCTCCACGCAGCCCCCGTGCCGTCGGCTTTCGAGGAGAGCGTGTAGCGTCCCTTGCTCTGCGCGTTGATGATCTCCACTTTCGTTATCGTCTTGTTCCATGAAAGGTTCTGACCCACTTTGAAGCGCACAGCCGTCAGTGCGTGATGGAAATCGAGGTTCGTTGTCGGAGCCACGTATCGAGTGGCATATTTCACTTCGCCGGAGCAGGCCGTCATAAGGTCTTTCTGGTTGACCACTTTGGGCTCTACTTCGAAATCAACATAAGGTGTAGATGTATAGCTTGCGGGAGATAGCTGCAATTTGTTGTAGCTGGAAGTCACTAAAGGATAAACAGCATAAAACTTTCCATAGGGCTGTTCCCACGACCACAGAATCTCATTGACGAGCGTTCCGTCGGGATTTGTATCCTTGTTGTAGAACCACGGAGTGGGGCTGAGGGTAGAAGTCGTTCCGCGGTAGCCGATGGAGGAAAAATGGTCTGCAGCGGAGAAAGTCTCAACAACATTCGCACGGGGAGCGATGCGGGAGCGGTTTGCTGTTCCGGCTTCCGTGCTCGTCTCCGCCTTGCGTGGCATGCTTTCTATACCGGCCGTAGTGGTTTCTATGAGGCAGGTGTTGCCATCGCCGCCCTGCACATCAAGCTTTTGTGAAGTGAGTTCTTCAGGAGTGAGGCTCAAGGGCGCAATCTGTTCTGCAAAAGCTGCACGACTCAACGGACTGCCGGGCAGAGCACGAGCAGCAACTGAACGGTGCGCGCCGTTCTGCGCATTAGAGACAATATAAGAAACCGCAGCACCACGGTCGCCCTGATTGGTTGCATCATCGAGGTCATTATCGGAACAAGCACCGAGAGTCATCCCCATAATACAGAGAAAAGCAAACGCCGCCTGATGCACCGAATGCTTATGATATTGCTTGATTTTCATATTACTTGATTTTACTGTCGTATTACTCGTATTTTTTCATTCCCACAAATTATTCTCAGAGAACTTCCGCGTTCCCGTAAGATCTGTGTCTTCATCATCTTTTTCGAGAGGCTTGATGGTTACACTTCCGCTGCCTCCACCACCTGGCTGCACAGCAGGACTAGAAGCCAAGAACGTTGTTTCGTCACAAAAAGCCACGACTGTGCTTACAGGTTTGACATACATTTTCTTTATATCTTCGCATTTTTTCATCGTTCCTCTTCTTTATGTATCTAATACTATTTTGTGAAATTAAATACAAAAAAAACACGGGTAAAAGACAGACTTATTATGGCAACAAGTCTAATACACAATCTCTATTCTGTGTTTCTTCTCTCTATTATTTCTGATTCAATTCACAAGTTTCTAGGATAGTTTTAATCAATTCCAACCACAAAGGTTTCATATTTATCCTGGAAAAACAAAATCCGTTTAACTTTTTTTCTTAAAAAAACGGACAAAAAGGAGAACTTTCTGGAAATATCACTCTATTCCGCTCGCCTTTTTCTTTGCTGTGCGGATCTGCTGGCGGGCAGTTTCGATGATGGTATCGATGCTGCGGGCGTAGTCGGAGGAGGAAATGTCGACTTTCATATCGGGATCGATACCCATCTCGGTCATGCGCTTCTCACTGTCGTACATGGGGCTGGCGGAGAAGCGGAGCGTCCAGCCGTTGGGGAGTTCGCTGGTGAACGGCAAGCCTGCGCCGCCACCCGTGCGGTCGCCAATGACGGTGACGCGCGGCAAACCTTTGAGGAACATTACGAAACTGTTGGCGGCACTAAAGGTGCGGCGGTTCGTGAGGATGCAAACGGGCTTTTGCCAGCGCAAGCCCTTAAACGGCTTAATGCGGATGGCCTCCATGGGAGAGAAATCGTCGTGGCGCGGGCCTCGCTTGTGCTGCATATAGGCGCGCGTGGTGGGTTCGTTGATGAAGAGCGAGGCCAGTTGCTCCGCACTGGTGAGCAGGCCGCCGCCGTTGCTTCTCACGTCCACAATCAGGCCGTCGCACATGGCCAGGGCGCGCATCATTTCTTGCAGGTTGCCACTACCCAGAGGCGAGGCGAAGGAGGCGCAACGGATGTAGCCTACATTGTCCGAAAGCACGCGGTAGCGAAGTCCGCTGCCCACGCGGAAATCCTCGCTGCGCCCGAGATAACGACGCGCGAGCGAGTCGGAGAAGTTCATCGGGAAATCGTCAAACCAAGCACCGTAGCGCGCCACATCGTGGGCGGCACTGAGATTCACGTGGCCGTCGCGAAGCTCTGCCGTCATTCGGCGCAGAACTTCGAAAAGCTGTTCGCTCCGCATATTGTCCGTAACGCCCTGACGGTAGCGTTCGCGCACAGCCGCCCAGTCCAAACCGTATTCCTTATTCTTATAGTCGAAAAAACAATAGTGTTCGTCAATAAGTTTCCAGCACGTCTCGAAGTTGCCCGTGGGCGTGTTGTTAGCCATGTCCTCCGTTATGCAGGACGAAAGCAAGCCAGCGAGGAGCGAAAGAAAAAAGAGGGAAAGTGTTCTCATCGTAAGAGTTTATTTCAGTAGTCGCAATCGGCGCGTGTAGCCAACGACAAATTGGTTCTGCCAGTGGTGGGTTTTGATATGGTTGAAACGACTCTGCCGCACATCGGCCCCATAGCCCAGCGTGAGGCGCGAGCGGCCCAGCGGGAGGGAGAGCGTGGCGAGAAAATGAAGCGAGGGCGCATTGCCCACATGAGAAACCACGCAATTATGGTCGCGATGGCCAAGACCGAACAACTCATAGTAGGACTGCCCATAGGCGGGCGAGAAAGCCAGTCCGGCGAGAGGCACTGCCAGTTCGGCGCGCGCCTGCCATTGCTGCCGCCCCACACGGAAGTCATATTCCGCCAGCCCTGCTGCTGCCACATCCATGAAGAGCCTACCCTGCGCCGGATTGTTCCCATTTCGCGTATTGTAGGTGACGCCTGTTCCGGCCTCGATCAGCGGACCGAAAGCCAGGCGGAAGGGGCGTTGAGAAGACCTTTTATTCCACATCCACCCCACTCCCATTCGCAGGTTGGCATCCCATTCGCGCCCGTCGCCCGACTGCCCGGTGAGATGAGCCGCATCGGCCCTATAGTGCGCCACCACCGTCACGCGGCCGCGCCCCCAGCGAGCGTTGCGCTCCGTGCGGTGGCTAACGGAAAATCCCGCTCCGACATAGTCCTGCGGACTCAGATAAGTGTCGAGCACATGGGTGCGCCCAACGCCGAAGAGCCAGCTGTGGTCAACGGCCCGCAGCGTGTCGGCCCGCTGTGCCGACAAAGGCAGGGCAGAAAGTAAGAAAATGAGGGATAGAAAGTGTTTCATAACAGGTTGTAGGCTAAAGAAAATGAATAGGATAATGCGCACCGTGATTTTCCTTATTGTGTCAGCTGGCATCCTTATTGCGTCAGCTGATAGCCTTATTGCGCCAGCTGACAGATTTATTGTATCTCAGGACTGGTCGGACGAGTCGGAGCAGTCCGAGAAGAATCTGACCCGTCCGATCAGTCGGACCAGTCCGACCAGTCTGAAAAATGTCCGATTAGTCCGAAAAAAAATCGCTCTCAATTAGTTCTCCTTTTCCTCCTTCTCCATCTCGTTGACACTCTTCATGATCTTTTCTCGAATATCAGTCTTCTTCAAGCCGTTATAAATGAGATAGGCCAGAAAGAGAGCGGCGAGTCCGAAAAGGACATAACCGAGTTCGTGGCTATAGCGCATGGCCAATTTCACCACCTGCTCTTTGGTTTGAACACCTGGGATGCGCGAAATGAAATAGCCAATGATGGCTAAGACAGTGTTCCATGCGCCAGCGCCCAACGTGGTGTAGAGGAGGAACGGGCCAAGCTTCATGCCCGACAGACCTGCCGGAATGGAGATGAGCTGGCGAACAGCGGGTACCAGACGGCCGAAAAAAGTGGCCGTAGCCCCGTGGTCGCGGAAATACTCCTCTGCGCGCGCCACGCTCTCCTCGGTGACGAGACAGAAATGTCCCCAACGGGAGCGGGCAAACTTATAGATGACAGGGCGGCCCAACCAGCGCGCCAGAAAATAGTTGACAAGTGCACCGACATCAGCTCCCAGCGTGGCGAAGACAACAACGAGGACAATGTTCATACTCGGGTCGCTCATCGAGAGCCACGCCGCAGGCGGCACCACCACCTCGGAGGGGAAGGGGATAAACGAACTCTCGATGGCCATAAAGGCAGCCACCACCCAATAGTTGAGGTTCTCCAGAACCCAGGCAATCAATGTTGCGGAATCCATACTTTTCTGTCTTTTCTTTTTTATTTGTGGCACAAAGTTAATGGAAAAGGAAGAGACGGCAAAACAGCGGCTTAGCGCTTCTTCGGCTTGAGGCAAACGAGAGGTATGAGCATTTCTTCCATAGAAATACCGCCGTGTTGGAAAGTGTTGCGATAGTATTGTGCGTAATAGTTGTAGTTGTTGGGGTAAGCAAAGAAGCGCGAGCCTTGTGCGTAGATATAAGCGGTGGAGAGGTTGGGCGAGGGCAGGCCGAAGCGGCGAGGGTCTTTCATCTCAAACACTTCGCGGGCGTTGTAGCCTAAGTTCTTGCCCAACTTGTAGCGCAGATTGGTGTTGACGTTTCTGTCGCCCACCACCTTGATGGGAGCGTCCACGCGGATAGAGCCGTGGTCGGTAGTGATAAGGATTTCGTAGTCCATCTCCGCCAGCTTGGTGAAGAGCTGCTTGATGGCCGTGTGTCTGAACCAGCTGAGCGTGATGGAGCGGTAGGCAGCTTCGTTGGAAGCCAGCTCGCGCACCATTCGGCTTTCTGTGCGGGCGTGGGAGAGGATGTCGATGAAGTTGATGACCAGGACGTTGAGCGGCGTCTCCGTGAGCTGCTTGATTTGGCCAAGGAAATGGTCGGCGCCCTGCGAGTCGTTGAGCTTGTGGTAGGTGAACTTCTCTTTGCGGCGGTAGCGCTCAAGCTGGTGACCAATGAGGAGTTCTTCGTTGAGGTTCTTACCCTCATCTTCGTCCTCTTCCACCCAGAGTTCGGGGTACATCTCGCGAATTTGCAAGGGCATGAGACCTGAGAAGATAGCGTTGCGGGCATACTGCGTGGCTGTGGGAAGGATGCTAAAATAGAGGTCTTCGTCGATGTCGAAGTCGTCGGTGAGTTCGCGGCTCAGCTCGCGCCATTGGTCGTAGCGGAAATTGTCGAGCACAAGGAGAAATACTTTCTTTCCTTCACGTAGGCGCGGAAAGACACTACGCTTGAACACATCGGGACTCATCAGCGGACGATCGTCTGGAGTATTGACCCAGTGCTCATAGTTCTTGCGGATAAACTTGGCAAAGGTGAGGTTGGCTTCCTCCTTTTGCATGGCCAGCATCTCGTCCATACTGCCGCCCGTCTCGGAGAGCTCTATCTCCCAATAAACGAGCTTGCGGTAGAGGTCCTTCCATTCCTCGGGCGTGGAGGTGTCGCTGATTTGCGCGGAGATTTTCTGAAACTCCTGGCGGTAGCTGCTCTGCGTCACCTCGGCCACAATCTCGCGCTGGTGGATGTTCTTCTTCAGCGTGAGAAGAATCTGCATCGGATTGACGGGTTTGAGCAGATAGTCGGCAATCTTAGAGCCGATGGCCTGGTCCATAAGGTCCTCGGCCTCGTTCTTCGTCACCATCACCACGGGCACATTGGGCTGCACGTCCTTGATGCCGGCCAGCGTTTCGAGACCTGAAAGGCCGGGCATATTCTCGTCGAGAAGAATGAGATCATAAGCGTTGTCGCGGCAGAGGTCGATGGCGTCCTGGCCATTGGAGCAACTGGTCACTTCGTAGCCTTTGCGCTGCAAAAAGAGAATGTGGACATTGAGCATATCAATCTCATCGTCCACCCAAAGTAGTCTTCCTTGTGTCATATATTTCGTGGTGTGCTATTAATTGGGATTTTTAGCACTGTGCATAAGCGCAACAGTGCCGCAAGAGGAGGTGTGCGCGAACTCATCCATCAGATTGAACAAACGAATGAAGCTCACAATCCTTATCTTGCTTGTGTGCAAAAATACGAAAAAGGAGAATTAAGCTATTGTTACAGACGCCTTTTTTGCC
>CAUSYJ010000075.1:0-7850 GCA_963535845.1 uncultured Alloprevotella sp. | reverse complement strand
GCATGGTTCGCCTCCGCCGGAGGCGTGAGTTGCTCTGTGTTGCTGTGGGAGCGGAGGTGGGAGAACAGGAGAGAGTCTATGCAGTTCCCTCTTCTATTCTTGTCCGAGTTCCTCTCTCTACGCTTTCAGTGCGACGCCTCCGGCGTCGGAGTCCTCTCTTTCCACTTCTCCACGGGTTCCCCCTCGCTTTGGCTCGGGTATCACCCGCGGTTAAGCATAGTGCGCCTCCGCCGGAGGCGTGAGTTGCTCTGTGTTGCTGTGGGAGCGGAAAGGATGTAGTGAGTGAGAGTTCCTATAAAACTATATACGATATGAGAGGGTGGAGATCGGCAATATAGAGCGTGAGAGTATCCGCAATGCCATATACGATGCGCGAGATTAGAGATGGATGGAGCAATCTGAGCGCTCACTCATTGTCCCAAGCGGGGACACCCCATGCTTAACCGCGGGTGATGCCCGAAGGGTGAACCCGTGGATAAGAGGCAGTACTACCCTCCGACACCGGCGGTGTCGCACAGCAGTTACTGCTGCTTTCCAAATAGAGGCATACTCTCTACCAAATGTGGAAGAATAACAATCGCAAATAGGCTTATTGCGCTGAGAAATACAATAAGCCTATCAGTTGACTTCCTTATTGTGTCAGCTGACGCGCTTATTGTAGCTACGGCTACCATGCGAAAAGCGAAAAATGTGTATGCTTTCACCTCTCCCAGCATCTTATTTTTTTTTGTTGTCATACACTTAACTATTTGTCTATTAATTGGTTATTTTTTTTGGTGTGACAACGTGATAACAAAAAACGAGTTTTTTCTGATAGAGGAGTGATACTCCCTCGACGCTTTCAGTGCGACGCCTCCAGCGTCGGAAGTGAGAACTGTCGTCTGTCCACTTCTCCACGGGTTCCCCCTCGCTTTGGCTCGGGTATCACCCGCGGTTAAGCATAGTGCGCCTCCGCCGGAGGCGTGGGCTACTCTGTGTTGCTGTGGGAGTGGAAAGGATGTAGAGAGTGAGAGATAGTCTATACAGTTTTCGCTTCTATTCACATTCGAGTTTCTCTCTATGCTTTCAGTGCGCTTACTGTGTCGTACAGCAACAGAGCGGTTCATGCTTATCAGTGGCAAGGCTTATAGACTTGTTATAGATAAGTTGAGTTTGCTTTTTGTTGCTTTCCTCGCGCCTTTTATGTTATTGAGGTGTTAAATTACAATATTTTTTTAGGGACGGGGCGAAAAAGAGACAAAAAGTCGAGAATATATTATATCTTTGTGTTTTAGTCCTCTATAATAGATAGTGTAAATTCAAATTGATATGAAAAGAGTATTGACATTGTTCGTCCTTCTGTTGACGCTCACTGTTGGTGCTTGGGCCGTTCAGCCTTTGTACCAGCTAGAGTATATCACGCAGAGCGACGGTTCGGTTGTTGCCGTTTATCGTCACGGCTCTCGTATGACCGATTTTTTTACCACCCCAGATGGTGCAGTCTTGGTGCGTAATGCCAATAAAGATTTATGTTATGCCGTTGTGGGTGAAAAGGGATTGTTGCCTTCCAACGTTTTGGCTCATAACGAGTTGTCGCGTTCGGTAGCAGAAAAGGCTTTTTTGCTTCAGAATCGCCTGACGGAGGAAGATGCAACGCGCATCATGCGTCGCCAAAACCCAGAGGAGCACCATGCTCCGAATCACGTGATCTATAGTTCTACAGATGATGGTTTGGGCGAATACGGCAAGAGTGGTGTAGGCGCAGTCAATAGTATTGGCGATGTGACAATTCCTGTTATCATGGTGGAGTTTTCAGATTTGAAGTTTAAGTCCACCACGACTGTTGAAAAGATGAATCGCTTTTTCAACGAACAAGGTTATAACGAAGAAGAAGGTTGTAAAGGTTCTGCCCGCGACTACTTTATCAGCCAGTCCAACGGAATGTTCCGTCCCACGTTTAAGGTGGTGGCGAAAGTGACGCTCAGTTCTGGTTATGCCACCTATGGTGGTAATACCAATAAGAGCGGAACAACGCAATGTGTGCGCGATGCCGTTGCTGCTGCCGTGAGCAAGGGCGTTAACTTCAGAGACTATGCGGTGAATGGTGCTGTGCCTCTCGTGAGTATTCTCTATGCTGGTGGCGGCGAAGCTACTGGCGGTGGCGATGATACGCTTTGGCCACAGGAGATGGACATTAACACCACTATGAGTGGTGTACATTTCAATGCCTACTTTGTGGGTAATGAGCTGTATGGTAGCAATAACAGTGATGTGTTGATGGGTATGGGCGTGTTCTGTCATGAATTTGGCCATGCTCTCGGTTTGCCCGACTTCTATGTGACCAACTATGGACATAGAGATGTAACGATGGGCAAATGGTCCATCATGTGTCAGGGGTGCTATCTGCCTTCTGGCTCTGCCCGCGCACCGATAGGCTACACAGCCTATGAGCGTAGTTATCTGGGTTGGGAGAAAATTCCCGAACTTACGGAAGCTGATAATATCACCCTCTACAAAGTAGGTTCCACTGAAGGTCCTAATGCTGCACTGATTCGCAATGATGCCGACGATAGAGAGTATTTCATTTTAGAGCAACGCGAACCTGGCACATGGTATCCCGAATCTTTTGGTAGTGGAATGTTTGTGCAGCACGTGGCTTATGACAAGCAGTCGTGGTACTACAATCAGCTCAATAATGATGCGGATCGGCTGCGTTGCACCTATCTCTCCGCAGTTGTTACAAGAACAGGCGGAACAGCTGCTGAACTTTTCCCTGGAAGTGCAGGTACTAAGAGAGAGATTACCAAAATGTCCAATCCTTCTTTCATGCTGTTGAATGGCAAAGACTTGGATAAACCCGTCTATAAGATCACGATACAGAATGATGGTTCGGTTAATTTCAATTATCTCGATGCCGACTATGTGGGACATGTTGTGGGCGATGAAGCAACAGATGGAACTTTGAAATATCGCTTTGTGACGAAATCACAAGTAGAGGTTGTTGCTAAAGATAATGGTTCCTATGCAGGTGCTGTTAGTATTCCTGCTGCTTATGTAGAAGGTACACACCAGTATACAGTAGTGGGTATAGCCTCTGGCGCTTTTGCAAACTGTGCCAACTTGGTTTCCGTTTCGATACCTTCCACAGTGAAGACAATCGCTGCTGATGCTTTCCGCAATAGTTTGAAAGTGCAGCAGATTACAGTGGATGCTGCCAATACAAAGTACCACAGTATGAACGGTGTACTCTATACGAATAGTGAAATTATCTATTCGCCAGAGACGGCATCACAACCTATTGTGGCTAATAACGATTTCGATTTTGCAAGTAACGCATGGAGACTCGATACCAGCGACAGTCCGCTAAAAGCTGCTAACGGCGAACTGACTCAAGACCTCATTTCAGGTCCAGTGACGATGACGCATACACATGGCAGTACGGTTGTCTATATGTATAAGAAAGGAGTGAATCCAGCAGAGTTGCGTCTGCCGAAAGATGCAACGCTCTCCTTTGAAGTGCCCGACAATACGCGCATCACAAAGATTGCTGTGACTGCTAGTTTGTGGAATGCCACTTCAGATGCTGCCACTCTTACAGGTAAGATCTGGGAGGGACAAAAACAGAAGGTGACGCTGACAGCTACAGGTAGTTGTCGCATTAGCAATATCGTTGTGACAACATCACAGAAGCACGACTACAACGAGCCTGTGCTGATCTACTATCCAGCAGCGCTCACGGGTAGCTTTACAGTGCCCGCAGGCGTGACACGCATTGGTGACTACGCCTTTGAGAATGCCGCTGTTTCTCAAGTTGTTTTGTCCGATTCTTTGCAGACACTTGGTACTTCTTCTCTCGGTACGGCCGCTCTGAGAGCTCTGACGTCAAAGACAGTGACACCTGCAGCCACAACGGGTAATCCTTTCACCTCTGTGGATCAAACCACTTGTGTGCTGACCGTTCCTACTGGTGCAGAAGCAGCTTACAAAGCCGCAAACTATTGGCAAGGATTCTATGGTGTGCATAGTGGTATTCAGGGAGTAGAAGTAGGCTCTAAGAATGCCACCATCTACGACCTGCAAGGCCGTCGCCGCAGTACGTTGCAAAAGGGCGTGAACATTGTTAATGGTAAGAAGGTCATCTTCTAACTCTACGCAATATTTAGTGAGATAAAAATAAGGGCTGCTCCTTGCGGGGCAGCCCTTGTTGTTTCTGTTTTGAGAATGTGTTTGCACCTCAGTCGGTCAGATTATTTCAGCACGTTGAGTTCTTTGCCAATCTTGATGAATGCATTGATACACTTGTCGAGCTGTTCGCGACTGTGACCCGCTGAAATCTGAACGCGGATACGTGCTTCGCCCTTCGGCACTACGGGGTAGAAGAAACCCGTTACGAAGATGCCTTCTTCTTGCAATGCAGCAGCAAACTTCTGGCTCAGCGGAGCATCGTAGAGCATCACGGCGCAAATGGCACTTTGTGTGGGTTTGATGTCGAAGCCAGCAGCGAGCATCTTGTCGCGGAAGTAGTTGACGTTCTCCACGAGGTGATCGTGAATCTCATTGCTCTCTTTGAGCATCTTGAAAGTCTCAATACCAGCACCTACCACTGAAGGCGGAATAGAGTTGGAGAAGAGATACGGACGACTGCTCTGGCGGAGCATATCAATGATTTCTTTACGACCCGTGGTGAAACCGCCCACAGCGCCACCGAAGCTCTTACCCAGTGTACCCGTGTAGATGTCCACACGTCCATAAGTGTTGTAGAACTCGCTCACGCCGTGACCCGTTTTGCCCACAACGCCAGCAGAGTGGCTTTCGTCCACCATGACCAGAGCGTCATACTTTTCAGCCAAGTCGCAGATCTTATCCATCGGAGCTACATTGCCATCCATGGAGAATACTCCATCGGTGCAGATGATGCGGAAGCGTTGAGCCTGAGCTTCTTTCAAGCAGTTTTCCAATTCTTCCATATTGCCGTTGGCGTAGCGATAGCGCACAGCCTTGCAGAGGCGCACACCATCAATGATGGAAGCGTGGTTGAGAGCATCGGAGATGATAGCGTCCTCTTGCGTGAGGAAACTACCAAAGAGTCCGCCGTTAGCATCGAAGCAAGCAGCATAGAGAATAGTGTCTTCTGTTTTGAAGAAGTCGCTAATAGCAGCTTCGAGTTCTTTGTGAACATCCTGCGTTCCACAGATGAAGCGCACGCTCGACATACCATAGCCGCGGCGATCCATCATATCCTTTGCAGCCTGAATGAGACGCGGATGATTGCTCAAACCCAGATAGTTGTTAGCGCAGAAGTTGAGCACTTCTTTTCCGCCCACCTGAATAGCAGCTGCCTGCGGGCTTTCAATGAGACGTTCAGTCTTGTAGAGGCCAGCGTCCTTAAGGTTCTGCAAAGACTTTTGCAGATGTTCTTGAAGTTTACCGTACATAGTAATTTGGAATTTATATGTTAGATGATTTGTTCCAACAGTGTTTCTATTTTCGACACAAAGTAAATAAGTTTTTCCGAATTTATCAAGTGCTTAGTTGCTAATTTCAGAAAAAAAAGATTTCCTTTGCATGGCAAAATGTAAGTAGCAATACTTCTTTCTGTTAGAAAACATATAACTCAAACAAACCAAATATAAGTATTCGTAATCATGAAGAATATTCTCGTGATTGGAGCAACGGGCCAAATTGGCTCAGAACTCACAATGAAGTTGCGTAGCATCTATGGCAACGACCACGTTGTGGCTGGCTACATCGTAGGTGCAGAACCTAAGGGTGAACTGGCTGAAAGTGGCCCCGCCGAAGTTTGCGACGTTACGGACGGAGAAGCCATTGAGCGTATCGTGACGAAGTATAACATCGATGCGATCTATAACCTTGCAGCTCTGCTCTCTGTTGTGGCTGAACACAAGCCTCTCCTGGCATGGCATATCGGTATCGATGGTCTCATCAAGGTGCTCGAAGTGGCACGTCAGCACAACTGCTTCGTCTTCACTCCCAGCTCTATCGGTAGCTTCGGCCCGGAAACTCCTGCAGATCAAACTCCGCAGGATACTATTCAGCGTCCGCGCACTATTTACGGTGTGAGCAAAGTTACTACTGAATTGCTCAGCGACTACTACCACCGCAAGTATGGAATCGAAACCCGCAGCGTTCGCTTCCCAGGTTTGATTTCCAACGTGACTCCTCCCGGAGGTGGCACTACCGACTATGCCGTTGATATCTACTACAGTGCTGTGCGCGGTGAGAAGTTTGTTTGCCCCATAGCACAAGGTACTTATATGGACATGATGTACATGCCCGATGCCCTCAACGCTTGTGTTCAGCTGATGGAAGCTGATGCCAGTCGCCTTGTCCACTACAACGGCTTCAACATTGCCTCAATGAGTTTCGCACCCGAAGAGATTTTTGCAGCCATCAAGAAGTATCGCCCCGCTTTCGAGATGGAGTACAACGTAGATCCGCTCAAGCAGAGCATTGCTAATAGCTGGCCGAATAGTCTCGACGATTCAGCAGCGCGCACAGAGTGGGATTGGAAACCTTCTTTTGATCTCGATACAATGACGCAAGATATGCTGGAGAAGCTTTCCGCTCGTCTTCTCAAATAAGAGTATCCTTTAGGGGTCTCCCCAAAATAAAAAGCCTCCTTACTTTTTGAGAGTAAGGAGGCTTTTCTATGCTTTCTTCTATTTTATGTTTGCCTAAAACGAGATAGCAATACCGGCTTCAATCGACTCGTAGTCTTTTCGTATAGGCACAATCGGGGCTGTATCGTAGATGAGGCGATATGCTCCGCGTAGTCCAATTGTAGGGGTAATGTTGTATTTTAGATCGACGGCTCCTCCAAAGCGAGCTTTCTTGAAAAAACTGTTGTCGGGCTTTCCCTGATGAATAGCCGTTGTTGTAAGCTCCCAATGCTCGCCCAGTTGATGTTTGAAGCTAATGGAAAAGTGGCTTTTGAGGCTGCGGCTATAAGCAAAAGTCCCAGCCGTGGGGTCTGGATACTCCCATTTTTCGAATTCAAAAAACGCTCCCAAAGCGGCAAACATGAGGCAATGATCGCTATTTATAAGTCTATAACGCGATTGTACACCAGTAGAAACCTTGTATTTCATTCCTCTACTATCTGCCCATTGCGACTCTATGTAGGGATATACCTCGAAAGCTCGTTCTAGCAAATAGCGAAATTCGGAATGTACGTATCCTCCGCTTACAGTCACTTTCTTGCCATAAGTGGAAAATTCAAGTTTGTTTATTAAATTGATTACTCGTCTGTGCTTTATCAGCAAGTTGAGATTGGTTGTATTTTTGAAAGTAAGCACATTCTTCTTTTCAGTCTTGAAATCCAAAACAGGTAAAAGAGTTCCTTGTATGTTTTTCGTGCTATCTATAGTCATGGTGAGATTTTCGGAGAATAGCATTTGCGAATATGTCGGAAGTGACGCCGACAAAATCAATAGGAGAAGAAGTAGTCTTTTCATTGTTGAGAATGATTGATGATAAAAAGAGGCTGATACACACGTGGAAGGAAAAGTAGGGTGCTACTTTTGCACGTCTCTGTGTAATCAGTCATGTAAAAATTGTGATACGGTGCAAAGATAGTAAAAAAGGTAATCCACGCCTCCGCCTGAGGTGTATAAGCCTCTTCTTCTCTTCCCTATAAAAAAATAAGATGCAGGGAGAGATGAAAGCCTACACATATTCAGCTTTTCGCATGGCAGCCGTAGCTACAATAAAGGCGTCAGCTGACACAATAAGGAAGTCAGCCGATAGGCTTATTGTATTCCTCAGCGCAATAAGCCTATTTGCGATTGCATCTTATAGCTCTTCCCTTCTCATATTTTCTCAAAAAAAACTCCCTGTGAAGAGTATGCTGC
>CAUSYJ010000074.1:0-7880 GCA_963535845.1 uncultured Alloprevotella sp. | reverse complement strand
TGCTTGTGGAGCAGAAGCTGTGTGGTTAGAAATTGTTAAAATTTTAGCTGTTTCCATGTGGTCGCCAAAGATGTGATAATAACCTGCAAAATAAAAGGCGGTTAATAGTGTTAAGCTACATAATATGACACTCACAACTTTCAATAGACGCATTATACTATGACTTGCTGGAGACATTTGTTCTTCTATTCTGTCTTCTTCAGCATTATCCATACTGTCTGTTTCGTATTTATAGTTTTCAGAATGCCTCTCATTTGTGGGAATAAAAGAAGTTCCTTCAGAGATTTCGATGAGTGGAGACTTTTCTTGTTCTAATGCATCCTGTACTTCTAAATTGTTGTCAAGGGAACTAATATCTTCTCTTTTGTTAGATTTTTTTACCTCTGGTGAAACGCTACAATTAGATTCTTCCTTGATAAGAATATCTTCTGTGGATACAGAATCTTCTGGGAGCATAGTATGTCCTGAAATCAAATCTTCTTCATTTTGAGAACTGGTTTCAGTTTGTGCTGTTGTTTCATTTTCAACGAGAGCCTTAGTAGCTTCCTTTTCAGCTAATTCAATTTCTAAAGCAACTTTGCTGTCTATTTCTGCAAGATCGCTATCTTTAATATCTTCATTAAGTGTTACGGTCTGGAATTGTGCAAAGGGCTTATTGATGGATTCTTTTAGTAAGGTGTCGGGTGTGAATGTGATTTTCGGATGACTACTAATCTGAATCCGCTCTCCCGTGTTCACATTGATACTCTCTCGTTCTCCTACAATGATAATCTTGAAGGTACCAAACCCTTTTATTTTTACAAACTTATCATCGATAAGGCCAGATTCAACCGTGTCGAAAAAACTGCGAATGAAAGTTTCAGCATTTTTCTTTGAGATGCCTTGGTATTGAGCAAAGAAAGTTGCAAGATCTTGTGGTGAATACTTGGTGTTCATTAGCTTATTGGGCTTTATCCTTGAGTGTGTTGCTTGCTTTGAATGCAATGGTAAGTTTGGGAGGGACAAGCATACGTTGCTTTGTTGAAGGATTTATAAGGATACGTTCCATTTTCTTTTTGATTTCAAAAGAACCGAAATTTTGGATGGCCAGCGTATCGCCTTCCTCCAATTTCTCAGAAAGAGCTTTAGAGAAAGCTTCAATAATTGTCTGTATGTCTTGAGGAGTTGTTTCAAGACACGCAGCCAAATTGTTGAGGAAGTCTTTATTATTCATAGTCGTAGTGTCTATTTCAGTGTAGTTCCATGTAAGTCGTATTCATCAGAATCTACAATGTTTACGTTGTAGAACTTTCCAATCGTGAGTTCCTCCGTGGCAGGAATAAGAACTTCACAATCCACTTCTGGAGAGTCAAATTCTGTTCGGCCGATAAAGAATTCTCCTTCCTGTCGATCAATGATAGTTTTATAAGCCTTACCAACTTTTTCAGCGTTTAATTCCGTTGAAATCTCCATTTGAAGTTCCATCAGTTTGTCTACTCGTTCTTGCTTTACTTCTTCTGAGATATCATCTTCATAGTGAAGAGCTGCAAAAGTTCCTTCTTCTTCGCTGTAGGCAAAAACGCCCATGCGATCGAAGCGGGTATCACGGACAAAATTATAGAGTTCTTTGAAGTCTTCTTCTGTTTCACCAGGGAAGCCAACTAGGAGTGTTGTGCGGATACACAGATTGGGGACTTCTTCTCGCATCTTCTTGATAAGATTGAGAGTTTCTTGCTTCGTAACATGACGCCGCATTCGTTGCAGTACGTTGTCGCTGATATGCTGCAATGCGATGTCTAGGTAATTACATACATTGTTGTTTTCCTTGATGACACGGAGTAAGTCAATAGGGAAGTCATTAGGGTAGGCGTAATGTAAGCGTATCCATTCTACTCCAGGTATCTTAGCCATTTCCTCAACTAATTCAGCAATCATTGGCTTATTATAGAGATCGATGCCGTAGTAAGTGAGTTCTTGTTCAATTACCTGGAATTCTTTTACTCCTTGTGAAACTAGTCCTCTAACTTCATCAAGAATTTCGTCTTTAGGTCGGCTTACATGGTGGCCAGTGATGAGTGGGATAGCACAGTAAGCACACATTCTATTACATCCCTCTGCAATCTTAATATACGCATAGTGTGATGGGGTTGTTAGGACACGTTCTCCAAGAGTTTGAGTATCGTAGTCGGACTGAAGATCTTTCAGCAAATCCTTCCAATTAAATTTTCCATAAAATTTATCTACTTGTGGGATTTCTGCTTTTAATTCGTCCATATATCGTTCAGAGAGGCAGCCCATAACGAAAACTTTTTTTAGTGTTCCTGCATCTTTCTGATTGCAAAGATTAAGAATCATGTTAATGCTCTCTTCCTTTGCTGAAGTGATAAAGCCACAGGTGTTGATGACTGCTATATCGCCGTGTGTCTCGTTCGGATTGTGGTATGCTTTAAATCCGTGTTCTGCAAACTGATTCATGAGACGCTCTGAGTCTACAAGGTTTTTGGAGCATCCCATGGTGATAATATCTATATTCATTGAGTAAATTTCTTATTTTTCAATGTTGCGAAGTAGGACTTCTTCTATGATTTTAGGGAAATGTTCAAGTTCGAGTTGGTGTTCTTTCTTTGCAATCTCCTCGATGCTATCGTCTGTACTGATATGCGTTTTTACTTGTGCTATAATTTCTCCGCCATCACAGATGTTTGAAACGTAGTGTACGGTCATACCTGTTTCTTTTTCTCCTGCGTCTTTCACTGCTTTGTGAACATGCTGCCCGTACATTCCTTTCCCTCCGTATTTAGGAAGTAAGGCAGGATGGAGGTTGATGATCCTTTTGGGGTAGGCATCTATGAGGTAGTCCGGTATCATCAATAGAAAGCCTGCTAGAATGATGAAATCTATATCTCTCAGGAGTGGAAGTAGTTGTTGAGGGGTTGAAAAAACTTCTTTGTTTGCTATGTAGGTAGGTATGCCTAATGCTTTTGCTCTTTCCAAGCCGTAAGCGTCTTTTTTGTTGCTAACGACAAGTGAGACATTTATGTAGGCATTGTCTGCAAAGTAATGAATGATGTTTTCGCAGTTTGTTCCTTTTCCTGAGATGAAGATTGCAAGATTCATTTGTTTTTATCTTCTTCAAACAGACTTTCTACAAAGCTTTTGCTATTGAAAGGTTGCAAGTCTTGCATCCTTTCACCAAGTCCTATGTATTTTACTGGTACTTTAAGTTGGTGTGAGATGCCAAGCACAACACCACCTTTTGCTGTTCCATCAAGCTTTGTGATGGCAAGACTAGTAACGTCTGTAGCTTTGGTGAATTGTTTCGCTTGTTCGAATGCGTTTTGTCCTGTAGACCCGTCAAGGACAAGTAGAATTTCGTTGGGAGCATCAGGTACAACTTTTTTCATGACATTTTTGATTTTTGTCAATTCGTTCATGAGGCCCACTTTATTGTGGAGTCGTCCTGCGGTGTCGATGAGGACTATGTCTGCGTCGTTGGCTTTTGCTGATGAGAGGGTGTCGAAAGCCACGCTAGCAGGGTCGCTGCCCATTTGTTGTTTTACAACGGGAACTCCTACACGTTCTCCCCAGATGCAGAGTTGTTCAACAGCTGCTGCTCGAAAAGTATCGGCCGCGCCTAGGTATACGCGTTTCCCTTCTTGTTTGAATTGGTAGGCAAGTTTTCCGATAGTAGTGGTTTTTCCTACTCCGTTTACTCCTACTACCATTATGACGTATGTTTTTTTGTCTGCGGGGATAACGAAGCCTTCTCCGTTGTTGTTGCCTGTTTCAACGAGGAGGCTTTCTATTTCTTCGCGCAGGATGCGGTTCAATTCAGATGCACCCACGTATTTGTCGCGGGCTACGCGCTCTTCTATTCTTTTTATGATTTCAACAGTTGTTTCTACGCCTACGTCGGAAGTGATGAGAACCTCTTCAAGGTTGTCAAGAACTTCGTCGTCAACTTTTGCTTTTCCTGCAACAGCGCGGGCAATCTTATTGAAAACGCTACTCTTGGTTTTTTGTAGTCCTTGGTCAAGTACCTCTTTTTGCTCCTTTTTGCTGAATAAATTGAAAAATCCCATTGCCTTGATATTATGTGAGAACGACTTTTCTTGTTCTGCAAATTTACAATTTTTTTCTGATAACAACGATAAAACCCAGAGCCAAAGCTCTGGGTTTTATCGTTGTTATCAGAAGGAACTTATTAGTTCTTGAAGAATTCTTGAACTTTGTCATTAGGAACCATCTGCTCATCAAAGACGTAAGCACCAGTCTTCGGGCTCTTAACCATCTTGATGACTTTTGTGTAGGAACGGCCATCAGTTCTACCTTCCTGCAACGTTGCGACTGCTTTCTTTGCCATAGTGCTTTATCTTTATTTGATTTCTTTGTGAATGGTCATGCGACGGAGGATGGGGTTATATTTTTTTACCTCCAAACGTTCCGGCGTGTTCTTACGGTTCTTCGTCGTGATATAGCGAGATGTACCGGGCAGACCGCTTTCCTTCATTTCAGTACATTCGAGGATAACCTGAATGCGATTACCTTTAGCTTTCTTTCCTGCCATGATTTTTAATTATTAACCGATTACTTTAATAGAGTTCCAGTCGCAATAACCTTTGGCAACCGCGTTGTTCAACGCAGCGTCAAGGCCAACCTTATTGATAAGGCGAAGACCAGCAGCACTGATGCGAAGCTGAATCCAGCAATCCTGCTCTACATAGTAGAACTTTTTACGGAACAGGTTCACGTCAAAACTGCGCTTTGTGCGACGCTTTGATTTGGAAACATTGTTGCCAATCATGGCTTTCTTTCCGGTGATCTGACAAATTTTAGACATTGCTATCTACTTGTTTTTTAATTCATTGTTAGTGTACTTTCCCAATACGAGGTGCAAAGTTAGTGTAAAACAAGCGAAGAACAAAATAATTTTATGCCTTTTTTGTTTTTTTCTTTGCCTAGCCATTACAACTCATTGTTTTGTCGGAAGTCGGGGGCCTGGGGTGGTGAGAAGGTTGAAGTCCCGTTCTTAACGATAAGTTGCTCTTTCGGTTAGTCCTCTTTCGGGCAATTTTCTTTGAGGTAGTCGAGGAGTATGTGGATGGCCTTATTGGTGGCGCTTTCTAAATTGCGTTCACGGCCATTGTCTTCTTCAATCTTGTAGGTGATAATGTTGTCGCTAGCGCCTACGGCTATCCAGATTGTTCCGGTTAGTACTCCGGGGCGGCCTGTGCCGTCGGGGCCGCCAGGACCTGCAAAGCCACTGATGGCCACTGCGTAGTCGCTGCCAAACATCTTGTTGGCACCGGTTACCATTTCCTTTACCACTTCTTCGCTCACTACACTGTGTTGCTCAATGGTTTCGGGGGATACTTCGAGATATTTCACTTTGAGTTCGGTGGCGTAGCAAACTAGGCCTCCTATATAATAATTAGAGCTTCCGGGTTGTGCTGTGATGATGCTGCTAATGCGCCCTGCGGTGCAACTCTCGGCTGTGGAGAGTGTTTTTTTGGAGTTCCACAGGAGTTCGTTGATTTCTTTACTGACTAATCTTACATCAAAGTCCATATTGTGAGGTTTTATAGTGTTGTACGTGAGTAGGCTGGTTTGTCGATAGGACAGAAGTCTTTGTCTAAGTATTTGTAATAGCCTGTAATGGCTATCATGGCTGCGTTGTCGGTAGTATAGCCAAACTTAGGGATGTAGATGGTCCATTGTTTGTTGTCTTGCCTAGTCTTGAAGGCTTCGCGTAGTGCTGTGTTGGCACTCACGCCTCCGCTGAGAGCTACTTCTGTGATGCCGGTTTCTTTTACGGCTTGTGTAAGCTTCTTCATGAGGATGTCTACGATGGTTTTCTCCAATGAAGCTGCAAGGTCTTCTTTGTGGTGTTTTACAAAGTCGGGATCTTTCTTTATTTCGTCGCGTAGGAAATAGAGGAAAGAGGTTTTCAGACCGCTAAAGCTGTAGTCGAGACCTGCTATGTGGGGCTTGGCGAAGGTGTAGGCATTGGGATTGCCTTGGCGTGCCAGTTTGTCAATGATGGGGCCGCCTGGATAGCCAAAGCCCATCACTTTCGAACATTTGTCCATGGCTTCGCCTGCGGCGTCGTCGATGGTCTGTCCGAGTATTTCCATGTCGTTGTAGGCGTTCACCTTTACTATTTGAGAGTTGCCGCCACTCACCATTAGGCAGAGGTAGGGGAAGGGTGGGACGCGTAATTCTTCTCCTTCTGTCAAAATGAAGTGTGCCAGAATGTGCCCTTGCAGGTGGTTGGCCTCGATAAGAGGGATGTCTAGGGAGGTGGCAAGGCCTTTGGCAAAGCTAACACCAACGTGAAGTGATCCCATGAGACCAGGGCCTAGGGTTACGGTGATGGCTGATAATTGTTCTTTGGTTATACCTGCTTGTTTGAGTGCTTGATCTACAACGGGCACTATATTCTGCTGGTGTGCACGTGAAGCAAGTTCGGGCACTACGCCTCCGTAGGCCTTATGAACAGCTTGCGAGGCTGTGATGTTGCTAAGTAGGTAGCCGTTTTTTATAACGGCAGCGCTCGTATCGTCACAGCTGCTTTCTATTCCTAATATATATATATCGTTCATCGTTCTAATAAGTCAAGATTTCAACTCCGTCTTCTGTCATGAGGAAAGTGTGTTCCCATTGTGCGCTGGGGAGCTCGTCTTCTGTCACAACGGTCCAATTATCGTCAGAGTCGATAAATACTTCTCGCCCTCCCATGTTAATCATTGGCTCTATGGTGAAAACCATGCCTGGCACGAGGAGCATTCCGTCTTGGTGGGTGTCGTAGTGGTTCACTTCTGGTTCGTCGTGGAAAACGAGTCCTACGCCGTGACCACAGAATTCCTCTACAACGCTATATCCGTTGCTGTGGGCATGCTTACCGATGGCTTTACCTACATCGCCAATGAAGCCCCATGGCTTTGCTGCTGCTGCGCCAATATCGAGACATTCTTTGGTCACTCTGACGAGGCGTTCTTTTTCTGGCGTGGTTTTGCCAATGATAAACATCCTGCTGGCATCGCTAAAGTAGCCGTCTTTGATGGTTGAAACGTCTACATTCACGATGTCGCCCTCTTCGAGAATATCATCTTCTGAGGGGATGCCATGACATACCACTTCGTTGATGCTTGTACATACGCTTTTGGGGTAGCCTTCGTAGTTGAGATCTGCGGGTAGGGCTTCGTGTGCCGTGGTGTATTCGTATACGATACGGTCGATTTCTTCTGTACTCATTCCGGCGCATATTTTCTCTGCCACGGCATCAAGAACGCCTGTATTGATTGCGCTTGAGCGGCGGATGCCTGTTATCTGTTCTTCGTTTAGAACTAAACGGCGAGGAGGGACAATGTGTCCTTGGTTTTGCAACTCCAGGATACGTTTGTCGAAGTCGGTCATCTGCTGACCTTTGGGCACAAACCAATTTCTTTTTCTTAAGCTGAACATGTCTTCTGCTTCTTATTTTGTGTCCAAAAATACAAAGAAAAAACTGAAAAACGGTAAATATTGCGGATTATATAGTGTGTTCTGTAGATATTTCCAACTGAAGAGAGCGTCAAGGCTGTTGAGGCTTGGTTTGGGGGATTTGGACAAAAAGTTATGTTTGTCCAGAAAAGATGTGTTTGTATTTGAAGTTCCTGTAGAGGCATGAAAGAATTCGCGATTTATGCCTAACTCTAGAAAACTGTGCTAATTTGGGCTAGGCTGTGCTTCTGAGGGGCTCTTTTAGGGTGCTTTGTTTGTTTTGACGAGAAATATTATTAGTGTATAGCTTTCTTGTATCGTACTACAGTGTGTTGCGTTCTCACTATTGGCTGCGGTAGTCAACTTTTGCGCTTTCGGGGTACGAGAAGGGGGGATTTGTAGGGTGATTCATTGATATG
>CAUSYJ010000073.1:0-7889 GCA_963535845.1 uncultured Alloprevotella sp. | reverse complement strand
AGAAGCGAGCCAAGCACTCATCGATACGGTAAAATCGTGGGGCAGGGAGCGCGGAATGACTGAATTGCAAGGGCCTTTGGGCTTCACCGATATGGATGCAGAAGGGGCTTTGATTGAAGGCTTCGACCAGTTGTCCACCATTGCCACTATCTATAACTATCCCTATTATCCCGAGCATTTTGAAGCACTGGGTATGGAGAAAGCAGTGGATTGGGTAGAGAAGAAAATTTATATCCCCGAAGCTATTCCCGAAAAGCATGCGCGCATTTCTAAGATTATCCAAGAGCGCTATAATCTTCACATCCGTAAGCTGAAAAACCGTAAGGATGTAGAGGAAAACAATTTGGGTCGTCGCATTTTTGAGCTCATCAACGAAGCTTACGCCCCTCTGTTTGGTTTCTCTCGTATGACCGATCGGCAGATTGACGGCTATGTAAATATGTATATCCCTCTGCTCGATTTGCGAATGGTGACACTCATTGAAAATGAGAACAATGAGATTGTCTGCGTTGGAATCTCCATGGGGTCTCTTTCGCGCGCCATGCAAAAGGCTAAAGGCAAACTCTTCCCCTTCGGATGGTTCCATCTGGTGAAGGCGCTGAAATGGAAACACGACAAAGTGCTGGATTTGCTGCTTGTTGCCGTTCGTCCAGACTATCAGGGTAAAGGTGTGAACGCACTGCTCTTCACGGATCTCATCCCCGTTTATCAGCAAATGGGCTTTGAATATGCAGAGAGCAACCCCGAGTTGGAAATCAATGAGAAGGTGCAAAGCCAGTGGCAGTATTTCAAAACAGAGCAACACAAGCGCCGCCGTTGCTACAAAGCAGATATCTAAACACAACATAACGACAAAGCCCCAACCATATAATGGCAGAAGAAAAGGAAGCAGAACTGACGCCGGCAGTTGAATATCATCAGCGCGAAGAATACGATGAAAGTAAAATCCGCCACTTGGACGATACGGACCATATCCGTACGCGTCCTGGTATGTATATCGGCCGATTGGGCGATGGTAGCCATGCCGAAGACGGTATCTATGTGCTGTTGAAAGAAACGATAGACAATTCCGTCGACGAATTCAACGAAGGTTTTGGTAAGCGTATAGAAGTGGAAGTGGAGAACGAAAAGGGGGCCTCCATTCGCGACTACGGTCGTGGCATCCCCTTGGGCTCGCTGGTGGCTGCCGTGTCGCAGTTGAACACCGGTGCTAAGTACGATACAGCTGTCTTCACTGCCAGTGTGGGTCTGAATGGTGTGGGTTTGAAAGCCGTCAACGCACTCAGCCAGAAGTTTATAGCGCGTAGTCATCGCGATGGCCGATTCCACGAAGCCTCTTTCGAACGTGGCAAACTCGTTAGCGAAAACGAGGGCGACACAGAGGAGGAGAACGGTACATATATTTATTTTGAACCCGACCCTACGCTATTCCTCCATTTCAAGTTCCAAGATGAATTTGTCAGCAATATGCTGCGCAACTACACCTATCTGAACACGGGTCTCGCCATCTTCCACAACGGTCGCCGCATCATCTCTCGCAATGGTCTTGAGGATTTGCTCAACGACAATATGACGGAGCAAAGTCTCTATCCCATCGTCCACCTGCAAGGCGAAGGAATCGACATTGCGTTCACGCATACTAATCAGTATGGCGAGGAATACTACTCCTTCGTAAACGGCCAGCACACCACGCAAGGCGGTACGCATCAGAGTGCCTTCAAAGAGCATATAGCACGAACGTTCAAAGAATTTTTCGGTAAGAACTTCGACGTGCAAGATGTGCGCAACGGACTCGTTGCAGCCATTGCGATTCGCGTGATAGAGCCTATGTTTGAGAGTCAAACTAAAATAAAACTTGGTTCTCTTTCGATGGCGCCCGATAAAGATAAGAATGGTCGTCCTTTCCCCCTTTCAGGCATTAGCGTGAATAAGTTTGTTGGAGATTTCATCAAGGAGCACGTTGACAACTATCTACACAAGAATCTCGACATTGCTGAAATTATTCAGCAAAAGATACAAGACAGCGAAAAAGAGCGCAAAGCCATTGCGGGCGTAACCAAAGTGGCTCGTGAGCGCGCTAAGAAAGCCAATCTCCACAACGAGAAACTCCGCGACTGCCGCCTGCACCTCAATGACACCATCAAGGGGAAGCGCGCTGGCAGTAAAAACCGCGAAGAAGACGACCACGATCTGCGCGAGGACACTAGCCTCTTCATCACCGAGGGCGACTCCGCCAGCGGTAGCATCACCAAGAGCCGCGATGCCAACACGCAAGCAGTGTTCAGCCTTATCGGAAAACCGCTCAACTGCTTCGGGAAAACCAAAGAGGTGGTCTATACCAATCGTGAGTTCTATCTCTTGCAATCGGCACTCAATATAGAGGACGGACTTGACGGCTTGCGCTACAACAAGGTGATCATAGCCACGGATGCCGACGTCGATGGAATGCACATCCGCCTGCTTATGCTGACTTTCTTCCTCCAGTTCTTCCCCGAACTTGTTAAGACGGGCCACGTCTACATCCTTCAGACGCCGCTCTTCCGCGTTCGCAACAAGAAGAAAAAGGTGAAGGCAGCAAAAGTCAAAACCGTTACGGACAAAAGTGCGGGAGCTGCCATTCTGAAAAAGGCTCAGAACAGCGATCGTTCCGAATATGAAACGATTTACTGTTATACAGAAGCTGAACGCTTGGCAGCGATTGAGAAACTAAGTCCCGACCCAGAGATTACCCGTTTCAAAGGTCTTGGCGAGATTTCCCCCGATGAGTTCCGCCACTTCATAGGGCCCGAAATCCGTCTCGAACAAGTGCATCTCCACAAAAGCGACAAGGTGAGCGATCTCTTGAGCTACTATATGGGTAAGAACACCATTGAGCGACAAAACTTCATCATCGACAACCTCGTGGTGGAAGAAGATCTCGCCGAAGGAGATGTTGATAACGACATATTGGACGAATAATTTTTTGTCTTATTCAGTAATAAAACCGCAACAATCAGTCAGCTCGCTGCCTTTGTTGCGGTTTTTATTGTTCAGTCCTTGATATCAAAAAGATGTGAAAACAGGGACAAAAAGTTAGGAAAGTCGTAACTTCGCGCTCTAATAAAAAGAACAGACATTATGAAGATAGCCGTGTTCCCAGGGTCGTTTGATCCCTTCACTGTTGGCCACGCCAGCATCGTGGAGCGCGCCCTGCCCATGTTTGATAAAATCATCATCGGTGTGGGTGTGAATGGAAGCAAACGTCCGCTCTACACGCCAGAACAACGCGTACAAGAAATCAGCGAACTCTATAAAGATGAGCCGCGCATCAGTGTTGTTAGCTACAATGATTTGACCATTGATTTGGCGCGTCGCCACAACGCACAGTTCATTGTGCGCGGACTGCGTAGTGTGAAGGACTTCGAATACGAGCGCGATGTGGCATCTATGAACCAACGCCTCGGAGGAGTCGAAACAGTGATGCTTTTCTGCGAAGAACGCCACGCCTATATCAGTTCGAGCGTTGTGCGCGAACTCATTGCCTTTGGCAAAGACGTCTCCGACTTTCTCCCTAAAAAATAGAAGATAAAAAAGAACAATGAAAAAGTACATATTCCTACTGTTCGCCCTGCTTTGCGCGAACGGTCTTCATGCGCAGCACGATTTCGGCGACATCGACGTCGAGCAGCTTCGCAAATTGCAGATGGCGCAAATGGCCATTACCAGTCTCTATGTGGACAGTGTTGATCAAAAAAAGTTGGCTGAAGATGCCATTCGCGGCATGCTCGACAAGCTCGATCCTCATTCCTCTTACTCTAACGCGAAGGAAACAAAACAGCTCACAGAGCCGCTCGATGGCAACTTCGAAGGCATCGGCGTACAGTTCAATATGCTGGAAGATACGCTCGTTGTCATCCAAACCGTGCGCAAAGGCCCGAGCGAGAAAGTAGGAATCCTCTCTGGCGACCGCATCGTGAGCGTTGATGGCCTCCCCATTGCCGGCGTGAAAATGAGCCGCGATAGCATCATGACAAAGCTGCGTGGCCCGAAGGGAACGAAAGTGAAACTCGGCATTGTGCGCCGCGGCGTGAAGGAGACGCTCTACTTCATCGTTACACGCGACAAAATCCCCCTTAACACGCTCGACGCTTACTACATGATAGAACCCGGTATTGGCTATATCCATCTCGAGCAGTTTGGTGCCACCAGTGGTAAAGAAATGAACGATGCCATCAAAGCCCTACAGAAACAAGGTATGAAGCATCTCATTCTCGATCTTCAGATGAATGGCGGCGGATATTTAGGTTCTGCTGTTGAGGTGGCAAATGAGTTTTTGAAACCAGGTGCACTCGTGGTCTATACTGAAGGACGCAAACAGCCCAAGCAGGTGCTCACGGCCGAAGGCGGCGGACTCATGCAAAACGGTAAATTAGTGGTACTCGTTGATGAATACACCGCTTCAGCTGCCGAAATCGTTTCGGGAGCTATCCAAGACCACGACCGCGGCACGATTGTTGGGCGTCGTACCTTTGGCAAAGGCCTTGTACAACGTCCCCTTCCTCTTCCCGATGGCTCTATGATTCGCCTGACTACGGCCCACTACTACACGCCCTCTGGTCGTTGTATTCAGAAGCCATACGTCAAAGGTCAGAAGGAAGAATACAACCAAGATCTGGAACAACGCTATAAGCACGGCGAACTCGTATGTAAAGACAGCATCCATCTCGATTCTACTAAAGTGTATCGCACATTGGAGAAGCAACGCATCGTTTATGGTGGCGGTGGCATAATGCCCGATGTCTTCGTACCGCTCGATACTACAACCTACTCCAAATACTACCTCACTCTGCGCCGTGCCAATATCATCAATGAGAAAAGTTTGAAATTCATCGACAACCACCGCAAGGAAATCAAACGCCAGTATCCCGAATTCAAAAAGTTTATGGACACTTACGAAGTACCGCAAACGCTCATCGATGAGATTATCGAAGCTGGCAAGCAGAAAAAGATAGAAGCCAAGGACGATAAGGAAATGCAAAAAACGCTCCCCGACTTGCGCTTCACGCTAAAGAGCCTCATTATCTACGATGTGTGGGATCGCAACGAATACTTCCAATTCGTCAATCGCCGCAGCGATATTGTCAAGAAAGGTCTCGAACTCATTAAGAAGTAAGTACCGATAAATTCATATACCAACCATTCCCGAATCTTTGTGGCTCAGGAATGGTTTTTTTGTTTCACTGCCTCTCTGTGGAGCGCCTTTGTAGTCAGGTACCAGAAGTGTAATACAGTCATCACGCTGGCTTTTTATTACAACAAGTGTTGGCAGAAAAAAGCTGATGATGCTTCGTTTTCTTCAGAACTATCTCATCATACTGGTAATGGCCAATATGCTCAAAGGGCTTTGCATGTTCCCCATTCAACGTTATTCAATCCAAATTCGGTTTAAGAAATTCATGAAAGAGCGTTTCTTAAACCGAAGTTGGGTTGCAGGGGTGTTTTGAGGCAATTATTGTGTATATGTGCGTGAATATCCTTATTGCGTCAGCTGAGAGAATAAGGCTGTCAGCTGACGCGCTTATAGTGTTTCTAAATGCAATAAGGAAAAATATGAGTGGAGAAGGATTCGCTCTTTCCTATAAGTTATTTTTTAGTGGGGGAGAGGGTTACAATATTTTTTCAAATGCTAAGCGTTCTGTTTTTTCGGTGGTGCCGCGCTGATAGTAGACTTTTCCGCAATAAATGAAGCCAAGGTGGCGTACGAGAGAGAGCATCTCAGCGTTATCATAGTTGGTGTCTATGCGGATGCTCTGCACTCCGCGTTCTCGGCAAAGGCGTTCTGCTTCGGAAAAGATGCGCCGCGCGAGACCGCGTCCCAGTGCGGAAAGCAGAACGGCCACGCGATGAACAACAGCATAAGGCGCCGCAGAGAGCCAACTTCCTTCGAGTGCATCGTAAGCTGGTTCACCGCGAAAAGAGATGGCTGCATAAGCCACTATTTCCGCGTCTTCCTCTATAACATAGCCCACGCCCGAATCGAAGTCGGCTTGTAAGTCAGTTTTAGCAGGGTAGTTTTCATCCCACTGCTGTCGTCCCTTTGCCACCATAGTTTGTGCAGCTTCACGAAGGATGCGGAATACCATATCAAAATCAGAGGGGCGGACAGATCGGAAAAGGGTTTGCATATACTTAAAAATTAGATTGCAAAGAAAGCAAAACTCGTGCGTTTATACAATCTATGGCGCATCATTTAGTCTCTTTTGCCATTAAAAAATGATTTTTCGGAGAAAAAATTTTGCTGTATTATAGGTAAGTACTATCTTTGCACCGCTTCTTTAACGAGGAGCAGGGATTGTCCTATGGTGTAATGGCAGCACTAGAGTTTTTGGTTCTCTCAGTCTTCGTTCGAATCGGAGTAGGACAACGCAGTTAGAGTCCTGTGCTTTTGCGCAGGACTTTTTGTATGTTTATATGTGTGAAAAGACTCTCTATGAGCGGTTAAGAACGACGAACAATAGCAAAAAACTCATTGTGAGGCAGATACTTTAAACAATCTTTTTGCAAAAGCACAAAAGAATCGTTACCTTTGTGGCATCATTACTTACATTATCAATTAAATATCTTTTTTATGAAGAAATCTCTACTTCTTTTAGTTACATTGTTTACGGCCCTGTTTGCAGGAGCAGAAACGATTGACAACAAAACAGCTACATGGACAGCCGCTGCTAATGGTACTCTCACGCTGACTTCTGGTACCTACACTCTTACTGCATCAAAGGCAGAAGGTAAGACTGTTCCCATGCATCACAAGGATGGCGATATTCGTGTGTACGCCAAAGGTACATTGACCGTTACGACTACGGGCGCTAACATGAAGTCTATCGTGTTCAATATTGCTAAGACTGGTATCTATGTTCAAGCAGATATGTCTGCTTCAACGGGTACTGTAACTGTTGATACAACAGCAATGACTGTGACTTGGACTGGCGATGCTAACAACGTGATTCTCACCGTTGGAAAGAAAGCTACGTATGGCCGTGAAAAAGATAAAAATGGTCAGTTCCGCTTTATCAAGGCTGAAATCACAGCAAACGGAACTTCTAGCAGTGGTGAAACTGGTGGAACTCAGACTGCTACAGAAATGACGATTGCTAGTCTCAACGCTCTGACAGCTGATCAAGCCAACGTTCGTCTGAAGTTTACAAACGCTAAGGTGCTCGGTTCTCACACAACGAAGAAAGGTGCTAAGTCTATCTATGTTCGCGAAGGCGACAAGGCTATCATCCTTTTCAATACTGGTCTTGAACTGAACGATAATGCAGTGCTCAACGGTTATGTTGATGTTGATTTCAAGGTTTATAATGGTATGCCTCAGGCTGTAAAGAACGCTCAGACCAATGCAGGCAATCTGACTGTTACTGAAAGCCCAGAGGAAGCAATGCCTGTTGAGACTACTATCGCAGAACTCAACGCTAAGAACCACTTGGCAGACCTCGTTGTCCTGAAGGGTGTCACTATTGAGTCAGAAAAGAGCGGTAAGTACACTAACTACTACGCTGTTTCTGGTAGCGATCGCATCCAGCTCTTCGGCGGTGTCGATGTGAAGGATTACGTGAATGGTAAGAAGTACGACGTAGTGGCTATCTTCAACCAAATATTCAAAGGTACAACGCCTGAAATTGCTCCCACGAAGGTAACAGAATCTAATTCTACCGGTATCAGCACTATCAAGGAAGCTCAGAAGGTTGTTGTTTACGATCTCCAGGGACGCCGCGTGCAGAAGGCTGAGAAGGGTCTCTTCATCATCAACGGTAAGAAAGTCCTCGTGAAGTAATTCACAGCACACAAAGTTTTTATAAGGTCGTCCAAAACTGGGCGACCTTTTTTTGCGTGAAAAATACTCTATAACC
>CAUSYJ010000072.1:0-7942 GCA_963535845.1 uncultured Alloprevotella sp. | reverse complement strand
GCTTGAACCGCATCAGCAAACCCGTATCAAGGTATTGTTAGGTACGGAGGACGATCCACACGGAGCTGGTTATAATGTCAACCAAAGTAAGATTGCAATTGGCTCGGGCGGACTTGAAGGCAAAGGCTTCATGAACGGTACACAAACAAAGCTGAAATACGTGCCGGAACAAGACACCGACTTCATTTTCTGTACCGTGGGCGAAGAGCAAGGTTTTCTCGGCAGTGCGGGCGTATTGCTTCTCTTCCTGCTCTTGATACTCCGACTGATTTATCTCTCTGAGCGACAGACCACCGTCGCGGGCCGAGTTTATGGCTACTGCGTCCTATCCATCCTCCTCTTCCATGTGTTTATCAACGTGGGTATGGTGATGGGACTCACACCAGTCATCGGCATTCCGCTACCTTTCTTCTCCTATGGTGGTTCAAGCCTTTGGGGCTTCACGCTACTCCTCTTCATCTTCCTGCGTATCGACGCGAGGGACAAAGTAAGAATGAGATAAAACGTTACGGAACAATAGATACACACAAACTATGGCTAAAAAAGAACATCCCTCACATATTTGGACAGGAGTGATTGTAGGCCTGTGCCTACTAACGGTGGTAAGCATCTTCTTCTTGAAGCGCGCCAGCGACCTCCGCTCGCCAGTTTATACCCAACTACATCCTGAAGATACAGCAGCAGTGAAAGAGCGTATGCCCGTTGCGCGCCCCGACACCACTATTGATGCTACCTATCTGCCCATTCTGCGCGACACCGTGAATGTTGCGCTCTCCGACAGCATTACGCGCGACACGCGCGGAGCTTACGAAGCCGGTAGCGAAGACGGCTATTTGGCGGGAATGGACGATGGAGCCACGCAGCACCCTCGCGCGAGCTACGATCCCTCAAACGCTTTCACCAAACCGAAGGACAAAGCCGCCTACGTGCGCGGCTATGGTGAAGGCTATCAGAAGGGCCTTGAAGATGGCGCCAAAGGTAAGCAGTTCAACATAGGCAACTAACCATCCTTATATCCAATAAAGTCTACTGGCTTTTCCCAGATGCTGCGGAAAAGCCAGTATTTTTTTGCTCAAAAGTTGAAGCTGGACGACAGAGCAAGAAGGGAAACAGAACAGCGCTTTATTCGCCCCATTTCTCGACTTCAGAGCGTGAAGGAGGCCTTTCAGCTTTCGGAACAAGCAACTGAGATTGTAAAACAAATTCGTATTCTACAAAGCTGAGAATGGCTTAAAATCCACATTTTAGCAATGCGATGTTAGGATTAGTCCTACTCGTTCGACCTATCCGATAAGGCTATTCGTCACTACAATAAGGATATTTTAAAATTTCCTTATTGCGTCAGCTGACACAATAAGGAAGCGAACGGACAGCCTTATAGTATTTCCAAACAGAATAAGGAAATTTTCATCTTGGCGGTATGCGCAGAAAGCTAAAATGATGAAAAAACAGCGCCTTTCCCTTCTTTTTCAGACAAGATTTAAGAAAAACGGGCAAAAGAGCACACCTCGGCGTGAATGTGCAAAGGAAAAACACAGACTTTTCAATGTTATTCGCTGCTAGAATGATAAAGCCTATTGTCAAGAAAGAAGGCGGTAAACAGATATTTAAGAAACAGGAAAAACGCACTAAAATGTCAGTTGCCATCCGCCGAAAGGAAGAAGATTTACGGCAGCCGCTGACAGATAAAGCTGAAACGCAGCTCCACACGTTTGGCACAGCGAAGAGGAGAAAGACGAGAGAGAAAGATTAGCACATTCTTTCAATTTCTGTGCAGTTTGTTTGGTTCGTTCGGTATAATGCAGTATTTTTGCACATCCTTTGCACAGTCAAAGCAAAGTGTGTTAAACAAAGAATTAGTATGTCCATAGCCAAAACGCGCCAGACCCTCTTGGAAGTTGCACGAGAACTATTTGCCCGCAAAGGCCTTGAAGCAACCACTATGAACGATATTGCCCAAGCTTCTCAGCGTGGGCGGCGAACACTGTACACATACTTCCGCAACAAGGAAGAGATCTACTACGCCGTCATTGAGAACGAATTGGAACGCTTGTCTGAGAAAATGGACAAAGTGGCTGCGATGAACATCGAGCCAGAGGAGAAAGTATTGACGCTCATCTACACGCACTTGCAAGTGATAAAGGAAACGGTGGCTCGCAACGGCAACCTGCGCGCGGAGTTCTTCCGAAATATATGGAAAGTAGAGCAAGTGCGCAAAGCCTTCGACCGAGAGGAGCAGGACATTATCAGCCGCGTGCTAAGAGAGGGCGTAGAACGCCACAGATTCAATATCGACAACATCGGCCTTATGACCGACATCATCCACTATGTGATGAAAGGCCTCGAAGTGCCTTACATCTACGACCGCCTCGGTCGTGGCCTTACGGAAGAGGAATCTATCCCCATGGTGATGCGCGTTATCCGCGGCGCACTGGGATATTGTGCTGCCGAAACTAAATAAGACAATATTTACAACTAAAACATAAATCAAAATTATGGGACTTTTAACCGGCAAAACAGCCTTAGTCACGGGTGCAGCCCGCGGTATTGGCAAAGCCATTGCTCTGCGCTTCGCTGAAGAAGGCGCAAACATCGCATTCACAGACCTCGTCATCAACGAAGACGCTGAAGAAACCATCCGCGAGGTGGAAGCTAAGGGCGTGAAGTGTAAGGCGTACGCTAGCAACGCTGCTAACTTTGAAGAAACTCAGACCGTGGTGGAAACCGTTAAGGCAGATTTCGGCAGCATTGATGTGCTGGTGAACAATGCAGGTATCACCAAGGACGGTTTGCTCATCCGTATGACCGAAGCTCAGTGGGACGCGGTATTGGCTGTGAACCTAAAGAGTGCTTTCAACTTCTGCCACGCTGTTGTGCCCATCATGCTGCGCCAGCGCCAGGGTTCAATTATCAATATGGCTTCTGTAGTGGGCGTTCATGGTAATGCAGGTCAGGCCAACTATGCTGCTTCTAAGGCAGGCCTTATTGCTTTGGCAAAATCTATCGGCCAAGAGTACGGTCCTAAGGGCATCCGCGCCAACGCCATTGCTCCAGGCTTCATTGAAACCGCTATGACGGCAGCTCTTCCCGAAGATGTTCGCAAGGATTGGATGACAAAAATTCCACTTCGCCGCGGCGGTCAAACTGAAGATATTGCCAATGTGGCAACATTCTTGGCAAGCGAAATGTCAAGCTATGTCAGCGGCCAGGTTATTCAGGTCGATGGCGGCATGAATATGTAATTTCACACCAATAAGATAAGACGAATCCAGCGGAGAAGCCTCAAAAGGCCCGATGGATTCGTCTTTTTAGTTTCTGAAAACATGAATATCCTTTACGAGGACAACCATATCATCATAGTCAATAAAGCTGCGGGCGAAATTGTGCAGGGCGACAAAACGGGCGACCGCACCCTCTGCGATGAGGTCAAAGCTTATATCAAAGAGAAATATGCCAAACCCGGCGCGGTATTCTTGGGCATTCCTCACCGTTTGGACCGCCCCGTGAGCGGTATTTGTGTGTTTGCCCGCACAAGTAAGGCACTGACACGCCTCAACGATATGTTTCGAAAGAGTGAAGTCAAAAAGACATATCATGCCATAGTGGGCAACTACCCCAAACTGCCCGAAGCAGAACTCGTGCACTACCTTACGCGCAACGAAAAGCAGAACAAAGCTTACGCCCATGAGAAGGAAGAGGCTGGGAGCAAACGTGCAGTGCTGGACTATAAGGTGATTGGACAAAGCGAGCGTTATACGCTCGTGGAAGTGAATCTCCACACGGGGCGCCACCATCAGATTCGCTGCCAACTGGCGGCTATCGGTTGCCCCATTAAAGGCGATCTCAAATACGGAGCACCGCGCTCCAATCCTGACGGCTCTATCTGTCTGCACGCGGTACACATCGAGTTTGAACACCCTGTGAGTCATAAGCTCATTAGTGTTAGTGCACCCTATCCCGAGCTGCCCATTTGGCACGTTATGTAAGCGTGTTGACAACCTTTAGGCATGAAAAAATCAGCGGTTTTCAACGCTGAACATAAACAAGAAGAAAGAAAAGAAAATATAAAAGCCAGTGCAGCTCCCTGCACTGGCTTTTATCTATATTATGGTTTTCGGAAAGCAGCACAACACCAATTGCGCTCTTGTCCTGCATGGTCGAAGGTAAGACCTAAGCGTTCAGCCTCTGCCTTTATGCGCGGCAGATCATCATAATAGAAACCACTCACAAAGATCAAGCCGCCAGCATTCAGACCAGAAACATACTTCTCCATATCAGCCAAAATGATGTTCAAATGAATGTTGGCCAAAATCACATCAAAGGGCCCAACCTGCGGTAAAAGGGAGGCATTGCCCAGAAGTACTTCGATGTTGGACAGGTGGTTGAGTTCAAAATTCTCCTTTGAGTTGAGCACGCACCACTCATCGTTATCGATGGCCGTGAGAGCTGTGGCGCCACGCATACTTGCCAAGATAGCGAGCAAGCTCGTACCGCATCCCATGTCGAGCACGGTGCGCCCTTCCATAGGATTGTTGAGAATCTCGCGTATCATTTGCGAAGTGGTCTCGTGATGGCCCGAACCGAACGACATTCGAGGATTGATTTTAACGTTGTATTCAACCGTTGGCACGTCCTTATGGAAAGGAGCAGAAATCACACAACGGTTGTCGATATTGAGTGGCTCGAAGAAATTGGCTTCCCATTCGGCGTTCCAATCCTTATCCTCGGCCTCTTGCCCTTCATAAGAGATTTCAGCTGGCAGCGGGAAGTCGGCCAAAACTTCTTTGAGGCATTCTTCGCTAAACTCGTCTTTCTTGACGTAAGCTTTTAGTGGTTCTTTGCCTTCTTCGTCCTTCACAAAAGAGTCGAAGCCTGCATCGGCCAATACAGCCCCCAAAATATCCTGCATATCGCCGGAATTGGGAGAGATGTTAAAGGTATATTCCAAATACTTCATAATGGAGATTCTTTTCCTTCTTTTTCTGATGTAAAAAAAGGAGGTGTTTTTATGCGTAATAAAGAGGTGAAACGAAAGGTCTTGTGCGTTGATTCATAAGACAAAGAAAAGGTTGCGACTAAGGCAACTGTTTACGGATGCGCCACTCGGGCGGATAGAGATTATTGGCACGCGCACCGAGATTGTTCACAAAGCCGAGAGGACGTCCCTGGTAGGTCACAATGACATACCCGCGCGGAGCATCCACTGTGATGGCATCGCGGCGCAAGTATGCAAGGGCCTCATCAAGCGAGAGCTCTACACGCGGAAAGGCTTCGGGAGCAAGGGCTTGCGAGAGCGCCAATTCCTGCTGTGGTACCCATTTCTGTCCCTTTGCTTCAGCCAGTAAAATGCCCGCCCAGACTGTTTTCAGTTGATTGCGTAGACGCTGCACATCCTCATAGAGCGACTTGCGAACAGCTGCCACGTGTGAATCGTCAGGCGCATAGAATTTATAGTCAGCTTCGTTCTGCAACCAACCGCTCAGCTTGCTCGCATTTCTCAACGGCTGTTCGCGCACACCTTTCTTATGCTTTCGGTTGCCACCAGCTTCCGACTCGCTCGTTTTGCGGAGCAAAGCCAAAAAGAAGCCCTCGCCGCGACTCTTCCCGGGGAGAAAATGATAAACAGGAAGCCCCTGCCCCGTGGTATCTCCCATCACGTTCCATTCTTCAGGCACATCCAGACGAATCAGTTCTGCGCCCAATTCATCACATATATAAGACACGTTGTCTTCATCCTCAGAGCGATTGAAAGTGCAGGTGCTATAAACGAGATAACCGCCCTGTCGGAGCGCAGGCCAAACATCGGCAATGATACTGCGCTGCAATTCGGCACATTTCCTAACATTCTCCACCGACCATTCTTTGCGCGCTCCCATATCCTTACGGAACATACCTTCGCCAGAGCAGGGCACGTCCGCCGCAATGACATCGAAGAAGCCCGTCAGCGGGGCAAAATCAGCAGGATAGGCATTACTAACCACCACGTCCGGTTGTCCCCATTTTGCTAAGTTCTCCGCCAACACCATTGCTCGCTGCCGCAGCGGTTCGTTGGCAACGAGTAATGCGCCATCGGGCAGAAGCGAACGCCAGAGCGTACTCTTCCCTCCAGGCGAAGCACAGAGGTCGAGCAAACGCTGCGGACATTCGCCCATTGCCTTGAAAGCCTGCTCCACAAACATGGATGCAGCTTCTTGCACATAGTAGCAACCAGCGTGGAGCAAAGGATCGAGCGTGAATTGTGGGCGCTCACTGAGGTATCGCCCTGTTCGGCACCACGCCACAGGCTCTCCTTCAGTGTCGTACCCCTTTGCTTCATTGCAGCGAACACTCGTGGAGCACGGCGTTTCAAGCCCCTCAAAGAGTTGACGGGCTTTGTCAGCTCCCAGCAGGTTTGTCATTTCTGAGACAAAATCCGCAGGCAATGCTATCTTTTCTGTGGTTGTCATATCAAAGGTTTTGCTGCTACTTAATTCTTTCTTTGCCGGCAAAGTTAGTCTTTTTTTGGTACTTTTGCAGCCGAAAAAAATCAAACAATGAGACAATATCTCAACTTACTCCAGGAGATTCTCGACAACGGTGTTGAGAAGACTGACCGCACTGGTACGGGGACGAAGAGCGTCTTCGGCCATCAGATGCGCTTCAATTTAGAGGAGGGTTTCCCACTCCTCACCACGAAGAAACTACATCTGAAATCCATCATTCACGAACTGCTTTGGTTCTTGCAGGGCAGTACGAACGTGAAGTATTTGCAGGACAACGGCGTGCGCATTTGGAACGAATGGGCCGACGAGAACGGCGAACTGGGCCCTGTCTACGGCCACCAGTGGCGTTCGTGGCCCGACTACCGCGGCGGCACTATCGACCAAATCCAGCAAGCGGTTGACCTGATTCGCAACAACCCAGATTCGCGCCGCATCGTTGTTTCGGCGTGGAATGTGGCTGAAGTGGCGGACATGGCCTTACCTCCCTGCCACATGCTCTTTCAGTTCTACGTGGCTAATGGCCGCCTGTCGCTCCAACTCTATCAGCGTTCGGCCGACACGTTCTTGGGAGTGCCGTTCAACATTGCTTCCTATGCACTCCTCTTGCAGATGATGTCGCAAGTGTGCGGACTCCGCGCTGGCGACTTCGTTCACACTACGGGCGACACGCATCTCTATCTCAACCATCTGGAACAAGCGCGCTTGCAACTCACGCGAACTCCGCGCCCTCTCCCCACGATGAAGCTGAATCCTGACGTTAAGGATATTTTTGATTTCCACTTTGAAGATTTCGAACTGGAAAACTACAATCCTTGGCCACATATCAAGGCGGATGTATCAGTCTGAAATCAATTTTTCTCCTCCTTTCTCCCTCGCTTTTTAGTTTCTCACTGATTCCTTATATATGCTCACCATCATCTGTGCCGTTGCCCAGAATCGAGGTATCGGCTATCATAACAACCTGCTGTTCCATCTCAGCGCCGACTTGAAACGCTTCAAGTCACTTACCACGGGACACACCATCATTATGGGGCGGCGCACTTTCGACTCACTGCCGAAAGGAGCTTTACCCAATCGTCGCAACATTGTTTTGAGTCGCAATGCTTCGCTCCAACTCCCTGGAGCGGAAGTGTTCCCCTCACTCCAAGCAGCTCTGAGCGCTTGCCAAACTGATGAGGACATTTACATCATTGGCGGTGCATCCGTTTATGCCGAAGCCTTTCCCCTTGCTCAGCGTCTTTGCCTGACAGAAGTGCAGGCCGTTCCTGCCGAAGCGGATGTATTCTTTCCCGAATTCGATGCTACGCAATGGCAAGAAACCAGTAGAGAACATCACGATGCCGATGAGCGCAACGCCGTACCGTTCGATTTTGTCGACTATGTCAGAAAAGGTAAATAAACAGTCAAAAAATAGTTATCTTCTGCCTTTTCACTAAGAAAATTAATAATAAGACTAACAA
>CAUSYJ010000071.1:0-8004 GCA_963535845.1 uncultured Alloprevotella sp. | reverse complement strand
ATTCATATCTAATCTAACTTTAATTACAAACTTATGAGAAAAGTCTATACTTTTCTGGCATCTGCAGTGCTGTTTGCTGTTGGTGCCGTGAGCGCACAGGCGCAGAAGTATTACGACGTCCCAGGTTTTGAGAACCGCGAGTTCGTGAACGAAATCACTCCGGGACAGCAAGTAGTGCTTCATACTGCTAGTGCGGGTACACCTAACTACCTCAGTGGTTCGGTGAAGTCTGCAACTGCTGGCGAGAATGCTGTTTACGCATTCGAAGAGGCAGGTGCTGACTCTAAAGGCGTGATGACTTACTACCTGAAGCAGGTTAACACGGGCAAGTATCTGGAAGATCCTCAGTACGCTAGTGGCGTTGAGTATGTTTCTTCTACTGCCAAAGCTTTCCGCTTCTATGCTAAGCATCCCGAGAACTTCTATTACAAAGGCGAGACAGTTCCTTCTGACGCTGATGTAACAACTACAGCCGTTTATGACTCAGCTCACTACAACAAAGTAAAGCCTGAAGGTGCTTACATCTTCACCAACGTTGACTACGCTAACAAGCCTATCAATGCTGATAATAAGGTTTACTTCTCTCCTTGGTGGTCAGATGCTAAGACTGCTGCTTTCTGGGGTTACCAGGACACTAACACTTGGTACGTTTACTCTGTAACGGCTAAGACTGGTAGTTCTCTCCTCGAGGCTGTAATTACAGACCTCTTCCCCAGCGGCACAAGCGAGCTCTATCCTACGGGTAACTATGTAGGTTGTGTTTCTGAAGCACAGCAGAATGCGATGAAGGCTGCTTACGATGCTGCTGTTAACCAGCTCAACAACGGTGCAACCGATGCTACTGCTTGCGAGCAGAAAGCTGCTGAACTCAAGACCGCTTACGAAGCTTATATTGCTGCCCGTATTCCGATGAAGGCTGGTTACTACGTATTCACTAGCACAGGCCGTGGTGCTTCTGCTGGTATCTACGAAAAGAGTAAGGCTCTCTACTGGATGAACTGGGAAGTTCCTACAACGTATACCATTGCTGATGCTGCTTATATCTGGAAGGTTTCTGCTGCTGAAGATAAGGACACTTATCTTGTTCAGAACTTCTTGACAAAGAACTACGCTTCTACTGTAAAGACTTCTACATTGGTTGCAACAGTTGCTGAAAACGCTCCTGCTTACAAGTTCATTTCTAGCACGCTCGACGCTTCTAAGTTTGCTATCGGTCCTGTGAACACTGGTGCTTATGGTTACCTCCACGAAGAAGGTGGTTCTGGTAAGGGCCGTATCGTAGGTTGGGAAACTGCATGTGAACCTTCTGCTTGGACAATCATCCCCGTTGCGGATGATGTAATCGCAACTCTCGAAACTCAAGTTAAGGCTTATAATGATAGCGTTGCTCAGGCTCAACTGAACGCTAACTATAAGAACCTCTATGCTGATGCAGCTGGTGCTTTCACTTCTAACAACTTCTATAAGCTTGCTTCTGGTAATAATATTGGAGCTGATGGTAGCACTGTAATGTTCGACGACCCAGGTCTCGCAGCTGATGCAGCTCAGTTCTATTCTAATGCAAAGCAAGGTAACGAAGGTTCTTATGAAGGTCTCGTTGACGGTATTTGCGGTGCTTCAGCTTCAGGTACTAACTGGTACTTCCACTCTGCTTGGCAGGGAGCTATTGCTGAACCTCATTATCTCCAGGTTGAGCTAAGTTCTGCAGTACAGAATCCGCTCTTCCAAATTGCTAAGCGTACAAATGCTCTTTACAATCACTTGGAAACCTTCCGTCTTGAAGTTTCTAACGATACTACTGCTGGCTGGACAGATGCAGGTGTTTATGGTGTAAACTTTGACCGTACAGGTGTTGTAGGTAACGATTCTATCAAGAAAGCTGTAGCACTCGTTGGTGTAAACCTCCCTGCTGCTTATAAGTTCTTCCGTATTGTCTGCCTCCGTTCTACGGGTTCTCAGAATTTGAATGGCTATGACTTCTTCCACATCGGTGAACTTCGTATCTATGACGGTGCAACAATTGATGCATCTAAGTCAATCAATAGCGTTCTCGATGCAACTGCTAAGGACAATCTGAAGAATCAGATGGCTGCAGCTCTGGCTGTTATCAATGCTGGTACTGCTGTTACTAAAGCTCAATATGATGCCCTCAAGGCTGCTTACGATGCTTATGTTGCTGCTGTTCCTAACAAGTCTAAGCTGACCAGCGCTATTGCTGAAGCAAAGGCTCAGGCTGCTGCTGCTGCTGAAGGCGAAGGTCTTGGTTTCTTCGATGCAGGTGCAGGTGCAGAACTCACGGCTGCTGCAGAAGCTGTTGCTAACCAGGTATCTGACGATGTGATGACTGCTGCTCAGATCCAGTCTCTCACTGAACAACTCAATACTGCTGTTGCTGCTTTCAACGCTAAGTTGCACATGCCTGAAAATGGTAAGTACTACTACATCAAGTGTGCTACTACAGGTGAAGCTGCTAACAACTACGTTTACACTACTGATAATAGCAAGGCTCAGATCCGCTGGGGTGGTTTCGATGCTTCTAAGGGTAAGGATGCTCACCTCTCTGATGGTGCTCGTCTGAACTTCATCTGGAAGGCTGTTAAGAATGGTCCTAGCTCATATAGCTTCATGAATGCTGCAACAGGTACTTATATGGCGACTCAGCCAACTAACAACATGGGTATGTTCATGCGTCTCGATGCAGATTCATCTGCTATGAACCTGCGTTCTGCTAAGGTTGGTGGTTTGTTCAACTTCGTTCAGGCTGACAATGTATTTGCTAATGCTAAACCAGGTACTAAGACTGTTGTTACTTGGAACTCTGCTTCTGGTACAGATAACTCTGCTTTCTTCTTCGAAGAGGCTACTGACTGGAACCGCGCATACTTCGTGAACCTTACTTCTCCTGCTATCCTTACTCTTCCGTTCGATGTTCTCGACGCTCCTGAAGGTGGTAAGATCTACTTGCCTCTCGGTCTGAACAAGACAAAGGGTACAATGGAATTTGCTGAAGTTTCAGCTTCTGTTCCTGCTGGAACTCCGCTCTTAGTTGTTCCTAACGCAGGTGAAGAAGGCGTTGAGATTTCTCTCTCTGCTGCTTCTCTCGCGGCTATCAACTACACGCTGACTCCGGTTACTTATACGGATGCTACGACTGGTGCTGCATTCGCTGGTACTTTGGCTCCTGTTGCTCTTCCTGCAACGGCTGTTGTTCTCAACGCACAGGGCACTACCTTCCTCAAGGCTGAGAAGGACGCAACTAGCCGCGCTAACGATGGTTACTTCACTAATCTCGGTGAGTTCACTGGAAACGGTGACTACTCTGTAAACATTGACCCAGATCTCGTAACTGGTATCAATAGCGCAGTGCTCAACGTTGTGAAGTCTGGTAAGATCTATGATCTCCAGGGTCGTGAAGTTCAGAAGGCTCAGAAGGGTCTCTATATCATCAACGGCAAGAAGGTTCTCGTTAAGTAATTCGAGATATCTCTATAACTTTTCAGAAGGTCGCCCCAATGTGGGCGGCCTTTTTTGTTTCCTTTCTGTGAGGCCTCCTGTCAAGAAAGATGTTCACACATTTCCTCCCACTCGAGCGTTTGTTAATGCTCAAGCACAGTCGTCTGTTAAAATCAAAGAACAACCTTACAAAGAATCTTTCCTTGGAGTTTCTGAAAAAAAAGATCTAACAGAGGCGCAGTACTACAATATGCACCATCGCAAATATCCTTATTGCGTTTGAGAATACAATAAGGGCGTCGGCTGACAGAATAAAGCTGTCAGCTGATATCCTTATTGTATTTTTAGTTTGCTTCTACATGATTATGGCTTGCAGCCACTTGGGAAGCCGTTGCGAAGCCCTCACTGCTTTTATGAACATTTTATTTTGTTAGAAGTTAAGGGGCTAACCCTCTGTATATATTCGAAAAAGCTTATTATTGCTTGTCTTTTCTGCCTATAATCTGTATTTTAGCACCCCGAGAAAGCAATACTACACAAATAATTACCTATGAAACAAATCTCCAAGCACTTATTAGTGCTGGCAGGAGCAAGTCTTTCACTTTCGGCAGTTGCACAAGATGTGGACTATACGAAGTATCCAGACTACACTGCCGTAACGAAAGCTGACCCTACTTTGCGCGCGCGTAAAGGACCTACTCAGCGACCCGATCATGTGAATAACGGGGAATCTCGTTGTTTCCCTCCCGTTGTCAATCAGGACGGCGGTTCATGTGGCTCGGCCTCTCGTATTTATTACATGTTCACCTATGAGATCAATGCTTATAGGAATGCAGACGGCAAAAAGCCCGAGAATCAGTATCCCACCCACTTCACTTGGCTGCTTACCAATTCCAATTCCGGTAAGGAAGGAATGGCACGCGCCAATGGTATCCCCAATTCTGTGACTTATGGTGGTAATACCTATTCTCGCCTTTTTGGTAATCAAGTTTGCGAAAGCAATGATTTTGGTTGGATGCAAGGCTACGACAAATGGTTTGAAGCCATGCACAACCGCATTAGTCGCTCAGCCAATTTCCCTCTCTCTGTTGAGACTGAAGAAGGTCGTGAGGCTGTGAAAAACTGGCTCTGGAACCACAATGGCGACCCCGACTTTGGAGGACGTGGTGGTATCTGCGGTATCGGTGTGGCCAGCGGTGGCGACTGGAAACCTATTCCGTCTACAGAAAAGAATAGAAGTATCGGTGTTGCTGGTAAGCAGTTTGTCAAGAGTTGGGGTAAGCAAGTGGATCACGCTCTTACCATTGTGGGCTACGACGACCGCATTGAGTTCGACCTCGATGGCAACGGTATAGCGGGCGAAAAGGACAAGGACGAAGTTGGCGCATGGATTATCGTCAACAGTTGGAGCCCTTGGTGGGCTAACAACGGTTTCATCTACTGCCCTTATAAGCACGCCGTTCCTGTTGGGACAAGCGGAGGCTACTATAAGCCCGAGATTTATTACGTTCGTAAGAACTATCGCCCGCTCAAGACTCTCAAAATCCGTATGGCTTATTCCAAGCGTAGTGAGTTGAGCTTGAAAGCCGGTATCGCAGCCGACACCTCAGCCACTGTGCCTGAACAAGAAATCCAGATGGAGCATTTCAACTATGCTGGTGATGGCGATGGCAACGGAGTAGATGCAGAAACTCCGATGTTGGGGCGTTGGGCAGATGGTGTCCACAAAGAAGCAATGGAGTTTGGCTATGACATTACAGACCTCTCTGCAGTGCTCGACCCCTCTAAACCCGCTAAATACTTCTTTGTTATCGATTCCAAGAGCACAGCTAATGGTGTGGGTAAGGTAGAAGCCGTTTCGCTGATGGATTATACCCATGGCGAACCCGGTATCGAAATCCCATTCCCCCTCGGCAATGGCGTGGATATCAAAACACAGGGCGAACGCACTATCATTTCCTTCTCCGTACCTGGCGAGTTCATTGCTAAACCGCGCAATGTGGTTTACGCTAATAATCAACTCACTTGGGATGCCCCCGAAACATGTACTTATGCGCTCACAGGTTATAAGATTTACAAGGATGGTGTGCTGATGTCTACAGTGGGCAAGGATGTTCACACTGCTTCAGCAGCAGCAAGTGGCAATTATGCTGTAGAAGCTATCTATGACAACGAAGGTGTGGCAATGGCTTCCGCTCGCGTGGATGCTACGCCTACTGACTTCCACGGTACTACGGCTACTGCCGACTTCACGCGTAAGTTCTTCGGAGGTGGCATCCGCATCAAAGATCTCTTCAAGAAAACATACAAGCAAGCAACTATTGAATACTGGCTCAGACCTATAGACTGTGTAGAAAATGGTCAGCAAGTGGGTCCAGGATGGGGCGACTTCCTCATCTGTGGCAATAGCCAAGGTCAACTCGTCTTTGGTTGGGACAATAACAACAAGTCAACAACGCGCCGCAGCACACTGCTGCCCAATGGTTGGAAGCACATCGCCATTGTTATCGACGGCAAGAAAGCTACGGCTTATATCAATGGCGTTAAGCAAGGCGAGGTGGCAGGGCCTAAAGAAGGTCTTGGAGGTTTCGGCGACTTTGTTGTAGGTCGTGATGGTAATGAAGGTATCCGCGGCGAACTCAATGAAGTTCGCGTTTGGAGCACCGCTCGTTCACAAACACAGATTCAGCAGTATATGTACACGCAGATTGCGAACCCCGCAACCGAACCTGGACTCTTGGCTGAAGTAACAATGGACGAACCAGCCGACCAAGCGCTCACCGATAAGGCGAACAACCACGTGATTGATCTGATTGGCAAGAAACCTCTGCGTTTGCTCAACACCAATTGCAAGGATAGACGTACACTCAAAGCCGGTTTCTCCTTCCCTCAAGGCGCTGTATATAGCAATGCTGCTGTGCAGCTCGTCAACGAATCAGCAGGTAATGCTGTGAAGTTCCGCTGGACGGTGAAGGACGGTAGTAACACCACTAACTACAATACTCCCGAGCCTTCCGTAATCTTCCAAACTGCTGGGGAGAAGACGGTTTCTCTCCGCGTTGAGGACGCTACAGGTAAAGCCGACTCTCTCACTAAGAATGTAACGGTTGTTTCTCAGAATCTTCCGAAAGCTAACTTCTTCGGTCCTGAAGAGGTTTACATCAATACACCTGTAACTTTTGTCAACCAGTCTTCTCCTCTTGAAGGCGTTAAGTATGCGTGGACAACAGCGGGAGCTGACAAGAATGCGTCAACTTCTCAACACTTCTCCACTACTTATAAGACTCCTGGTGTTTATGATGTGAAACTGACTGTTACGAATGGTGCAGGTACTACGGAATGTATTCATAAGATCAATGTTCTGAATCTCCATCCGATTGTAAACTTTGAAGTAGAGAAGGGTGCTGTTCGTCGTAACACTTATGTGCGTCTGACCGACCGTTCACAGCACGATCCAACGCAATGGCACTGGGAAATCTCTTCTGCCGACACAGTGATCGTTCATGAGGGTATGCTCCGCGGCTATCGCTTCACCGAACCTGGTCGCTACGACATCCGTCTCGATGCTGGTAACGATTGTGGTTGGGGCACTTATACACTCCGCAATGCAGTGGAAGTGAGCAACGAAGATCCTAAGACGGGTCTCAACTTCAAGGGGGCTGCTTCTGAATACGTTAGCTTCGATAATCCGCTACCAACGACTGGCAATAACGATATCACTATCGACTACTGGTTTAACGCACAACCAGTTTCAACTTACAACAACCAGGTGGGCGACCAGAATTTCTACACGCGCGCACTCTATAATGGTAGTGTGCTCCTCACCATCGGTGACAAGCACTACACCTCATGCGCTAACTTCTATCGTGTAGGCGAATGGCACCACTATGCCTTTGTTTTCAGCGGAGAATACTGCAACCTCTATCGCGACTGTCAGCTCATTGAGCAGATCAAGATTGGCAACGTTAATCTCCGTCAGAACCTCCCCGCTAAGTTCCGCCTTGGTAGCGCAGAAGCTCCTATGAAGGGTATTCTCGATGAATTCCGTATTTGGAACTCCGCTCTCACGAAGGAACAGTTGCACGCACTCTCTAATCAGAGTATTAAGAAGGTGGCTGATGCAGAGCGTGACCACAATCTGGTGCTCTACTATCAGTTCAACCAGAGTGGTGGCGATGTGGAAGATGCCGCTAGCGGTGCTCACACAGGTAAGCGCGTAGGCTTCGGCCCTGATGGCGATGCTTGGAGCAACTCTATCGGTGCTTTCTGCCTCTCTAAGAATGGCGTTCAAGAAATCACTGAAAAGTATCTCACTAACTACAAGCGTCCTTTCTTCTATACGAGCGAAACAATCAATAAGGCTTACGGCTCACGCTTTGCAGGTCTTGAAATTGGTACGCAGCGTTCTGGCTGGCAACAAGAAAATGTTGCCACTGTGGGCGATGTTAAGATGAGCTTCTTTGTTGACCGTGAGCAGAATGATGTCCTCTCTCTCATGACAGGTGCACTTGCTTTCGCCGACTCAGCAAAGAATCTGAAGCTCTATCAAAC
>CAUSYJ010000070.1:0-8028 GCA_963535845.1 uncultured Alloprevotella sp. | reverse complement strand
GCTACATTGGGAGGAATCAGTATTGGTTCTCTCACTATTACTCCGATGGGGCGTTCTTGGAAAAAGACGAACCTCATCGTAACTCCTACTGTAGCAGGTTCAGATTTGGTAATTAAAATTGAAGCTACTCAAAATTCTGTCTACTGTGATGAGTTTGTTATTACTTATTCAAAAAAGGAAAAATCAGTCTCTGTGAACATCGGCGCAACAGGTTATGCAACTCTCTATTATAGCGATCGTGCACTCGTTGTTCCTGAAAATGTAGCAGCATACACTTATAAAGTTACAAACGGCAAGTTGGAAGAAAGCTATCTTTACAATGCTGGTGAAACAATTCCTGCTGCTACAGGCGTAGTGCTCAAGGCTGCTGCTGGAGAATATACTTTTGCCGCTTCTCAGAAAGCTGGTGATGTAGATACAGACAACCTTCTCAAGGGTTCTGACGAGGCTGCACTGACAACTGGTGGTGCTGTTTACTACAAGCTCTCTCTGAACAAGGCTGGCGATGCTAATTCTGTAGGTTTCTATTATGGTGCTGCTGATGGTGCTGCTTTCACCAATGGTGCTCATAAGGCTTATCTCGCCCTCCCCGCAGCAAGTGGCGTGCGCGCTTTCCTCTTCAATGAAGGCACCATTACCGGCATCCAAAACGCAACAACTAACAGTGCTGCTATGCAGGTTTACGACCTCCAAGGTCGCCGCGTTCAGAGCGCACAAAAGGGCCTCTACATCATCAATGGTAAGAAGGTTCTCGTTAAGTAAGAAGTATAAATAGCTAAATCTTATAAAGAATATGAAGGTATATATCAAACCAGCATCTGTTGAATACAGTATTTTTGTAGAAACTAGTCTGATGCTCTCTAAGCATGAAGAAGAAGGTGGTGACCAGCTCACTCGTCAGCATGGTTCATGGAACAGCGAAGACTGGAACGAAGAAGAAAACTAAAAATACCTATCTCCCTCTACAGCTTTAGCTTGTAGAGATGGTATTTACAAATACATTCTAAGAAAGGAGACGCATCATTGATGCGCCTCCTTTTTGCATGATAGTAGCCCTCAAAACGAGCGATCAAGTCGGATGAGGAATACTAGCGAGGAGGAGCGTATCTTCTTATAGTTTTCCTTATAGCGTTTGAATATACAATAAGGATGTCAGCTCACGCCCTTATTGTGTTCTCAAAAGCAATAAGGGTATTTACCGCTTTCTGTATTCTTTCTGTTTCCCTCCAGCGTATGTTTCACCACAGTTCCATCTGGTGAAGTGTTTTATAAAAAATGTCCGCAAAGCCTATATTCAGACTTTGCGGACAGATAAGTTTATGTTTCCGTGCGATTCACGGCGAAAGCACGACGGATAGAGAAGCTGCTTTGTGAGCAGCATTCTCTAAGATATTTATTAAGCCGTCATTTTGTTGAGTTTCTTCAAGAGTGCGAACATCACGAGGGCGCTGATAAGACAGAGTGCAATCAGAATGCCCCAGTTGTACATCAGAGGGATGCGGTTCCAAAGCATTGAGGGGATAGAGCTTAGGTAGTTACCAATGGCTGTTGCCACAAACCAACCACCCATCATCATACCCTTGTATTTGGGAGGAGCCACCTTGCTCACAAAGGAGATACCCATAGGAGATAGTAGCAACTCTGCCAGCGTGAGGGTGAAATAGGTGGAGATCAGCCAGCTTGGTGAGAGGATGCTTTGTGTCTTGTCGCCCAAGTCCATCGGAGAAATCAAGTTGGTAGACGCTAATGTGATGACAGCGAAGCCCACTGCTGCCACGAACATACCCAAAGCAATACGTGCGGGAGCGCTCACCTCATGTCCCTTCTTTGCTAAGAAACCGAAGAAGAGCATGCTAAACGGTGTCAGTGCAACGACGAAGAAGGGGTTGAACTGCTGGAAGTCGGACGGCTGCGACATGGTAGGATCTTCCATGTTCATGAAGAGAGCGATAGCTCCAGCCCATGCCAGAAGTGTAACAACGCCGCATAGCACCTTGTTCTTTCCCGTCTTCGCTTGGAAGGTACCGATACCTGTGTACACAGAAAGAGCAATCAAGGCCAAGCTAAAGATGTTGAACCAGATACGCATCGAACCAGATACGGAGAGGTTGGTGTATTTCTTAGCAAAGAAAGTCAGTGCAGAACCGTTCTGGTGGAATGCCATCCAGAAGAAGATAACCACGCCGAAGACAAGCAGGAGGGCAATAATGCGGTCTCTGGTTTGTTTCGGAGTAAGTTCTTCCACTTCCTGCTTAGATTCCTTAGCTTGTTTAGCTGTGATGTCAGCATGTTTGAACCAGCCGCGGAAGGCAAAGTACACAACGGCGGAGAAAATCAGCGAAATACAAGCCACACCGAAGCAAAGACCGTAGGCACCATATAACGCCTTGAGATAAGCCGGATTCTGGTTCGCTGCATCATAAACGAAGCCATACTGACCTAAATAGAGATTCGTAATCCATTTGGCCATTGAGGGGGCAAACATAGAGCCGAGGTTGATTGCCATATAGAAGAGGCTAAAAGCTGAATCGCGGCTGGATGCGTACTGCGGGCTGTCGTAAAGATTACCTACTAAGACTTGGAGATTACCTTTGAAAAGACCCGTACCCAGCGACACGCAAGCGAGACCTGCAAACATCGCAATTTTGCCCATTTCATTGGCGCCTGTCGGGATAGCCAGTCCGAGATAACCAAGGAACATAGTGGCGAAACCAAGGGTGACACACTTGCCGTAGCCAATCTTGTCGGCCAGCATACCTCCGAGGAGTGGAGCAAAATACACTACAGCGAGGAAGATGGCGTAGACTTGTCCTGCTTCTGACTCTGTCCATCCAAACTTGGCCTGCATGAAAAGCGCGAAGATGGCAAGCATCGTGTAATAGCCGAAGCGCTCGCCTGTGTTGGCCAAAGCCAACGCATACAATCCTTTTGGTTGATTTTCAAACATACTTTGTTTTGTTGTGGTTAGTAATTATTTTGAGTTGATTTGTTATTGCTAAAGTGAGGCTTTTTAGCCCACGAATTTTCACGAAAATAACGAATGTTTACGAATGCAGTATATTTTTTTACGAATGTACTTGATTTTTGTGGATTTACACAAGAGTTCAAGGGGATTTGAAGGAGGATAGGCGAAATATTAGTTCAGAATTTTTTTGAATCGAAGGCGACTTTCTCCGAAGTTTATAAGTAATCCACATTTGCAATGAGTTGCTTTTAAGTAGTTGATGACTTGGGCTGTATGTTCTGGGCATAATTCCTCAGTAGCTTTAATCTCAACTATAATTTTGTCAAAGCAAAAGAAATCGGCGATGTAGTGTTTTTGAAGAATAAATCCGTCGTAATCAATGCTTAGTCCTTTTTGAGCTTCAAATGGAAGTTCTAACTTCGTGAATTCAATGGAGAGAGCCTCTTGATAAACAGCTTCTAAGAAGCCATTACCTAATTTGTTGTGAACATTATAGGCAGCTCCTATGATCTGGTGGCATTCGTTCCAGAATATTTTATCGTTTTCCTCCATTTCTTATCTTTTGTATCAGAAATTCGTGTTGTTTCGCCTTATTTGTGTCCTTTCGTGGGCTTCGATAAGAGCAGGGTAGCCTCCAATTCCTCCTTCAGAAATTTCGCGGTGTACCCTTTACCTTGTTTCACAACTTTTTCGGGAGTGCCGGTAGCCACTACACTGCCACCGCCACGGCCGCCATCGGGGCCCATGTCTATGAGGTAGTCCGCTGCCTTGATAACATCCAAATTGTGCTCAATCACGATGACCGTATTTCCACGCTCCACGAGACGATTCAATACGTCGAGCAGCACGCGGATGTCCTCGAAGTGAAGCCCCGTAGTAGGCTCGTCGAGGATGTAAATGGTCTGTCCCGTGTCGCGCTTGCTCAGTTCTGTTGCCAGTTTAACGCGCTGACTCTCACCACCAGAGAGCGTCGTGCTGCTCTGCCCTAGTTTGATGTAGCCAAGGCCCACATCCTGCAACACTTTTATCTTGTGCAGAATCGTCGGTACGTTCTCGAAGAACTCCACCGCGTTGTTGATTGTCATGTCCAGCACGTCGGCAATGCTCTTACCTTTGTAGCGCACTTCGAGCGTTTCGCGATTGTATCTCTTTCCGTGACACTCCTCGCAAGGCACGTAAACATCCGGCAGGAAGTTCATCTCAATGGTTTTGTAGCCGTTGCCCTTACATGTTTCGCAGCGGCCGCCCTTCACATTAAAGGAAAAACGCCCCGGTTTGTAGCCGCGCATCTTAGCCTCGGGCAGTTCCACGAATAAGTTGCGAATGTCGGAGAATACACCCGTATAGGTTGCCGGATTAGAGCGCGGCGTGCGTCCCAGCGGACTCTGATCCACAGCCACCACCTTATCCACATTCTCGATACCCTCCAGTTTTTCGTACTCCAGCGGGTTGCGTAGAGAGCGGTAGAAGTGTTGCGAGAGGATAGGTAGGAGCGTGTCGTTGATGAGCGTAGATTTTCCCGAACCAGAAACGCCCGTTACGCAGATTAGCGTACCTAACGGGAAATCTACTTTGACGCCTTTCAGATTGTTACCCTTCGCCCCGATGAGGCGCAGCGTCTTCCCATTGCCTTTCCTGCGCTTAGCAGGAATTTCTATGGCACGTTGTCCGTTCAGATAGTCCGCCGTCATGGTGTTGCGATGCAACATTTCTTTCGGTGTACCTTGGTAAACCACTTCTCCTCCCAATCGACCGGCGCGTGGACCCATGTCCACGATATAGTCCGCCGCCAGCATCATATCCTTATCGTGTTCAACGACAACTACCGTGTTGCCGATATCGCGCAACTCTTTCAGCGAATCAATCAAGCGCACATTGTCGCGCTGATGCAAACCGATGCTCGGTTCGTCAAGGATGTAGAGCACATTGACCAATTGCGACCCGATTTGCGTAGCCAAACGGATGCGTTGACTCTCTCCGCCCGACAGCGTCATGGTGGCGCGCGACAGCGAGAGATAATCAAGTCCCACGTTGAGTAAGAACTTGAGGCGCGTGCGTAGTTCTTTGCAGATTTCGTGTGCGATGGAGGCGTTGCGTGTGTCCAAGCGTTCTTCTACACCATCCAGCCATTCGTAGAGCTGACTGATGTCCATGTGGCTTAGTTCTGAAATGTTCTTGCCATCGATACGGTAGGAGAGAGCCTCCTGGTTGAGGCGCTGGCCGTGGCAGGTGGGGCACACAGCTTCGCGGGAGAACTGCTCCGCCCACTTCTGTGCCGCCGCCGTCATCTCCGCATCGGCCATTTGGCGGATATATTTCACCAATCCATCGAAGTCCACATAATGGTCGTCCGTTGTGTGCATGATAGAGCCTGGAATATGTAAGCGCTCCGTTGTCCCATTGAAGATGTCGTCCATTGCCTCGTCGGGAATCTCCTCGATGGGAGTTTTCAGTGTGCAGTCGTATTTCAGTAGTAGCGCTTCTATTTCCCAGAAGATAAGGGCATTACGATATTTTCCCAACGGAGCCAGACCGCCATCGCGAATACTGAGTTTCGGGTTGGGCACTACTTTTTCGCGGTCGATCACACTGATGTAGCCCAGTCCCTTACACTTCGGGCAAGCGCCTTGTGTAGAGTTGAACGAGAAGTTGTTAGGAGCAGGTTCACGATAGGAGATACCCGAAACAGGATCCATCAAGAGTTTGGAATAGTAGCGTGCTTCGTTCGTGGCGTTGTCCAATACCTGGATGAGACCTTGTCCCTGCTGCATCGTGGCGCGAACACTCTTTTCCAATCGCTCACGATCCTTTTCTTGCACCGCCAGTTTGTCCACCACCACTTCTATGTCGTGGTTCTTGTAGCGGTCCACTTTCATGCCGCTCACCACCTCCTTCAGTTCGCCATCTACGCGCACCGTGAGAAAACCCTTTTTGCGGACGCTCTCGAAGAGTTCGCGATAGTGTCCCTTACGGCTGCGTACGAGCGGAGCAAGTAGGTACACCTTGTGGCCTTCGTAGCGTTCGAGGATAAGGTCCACTACTTTCTCCTCCGTATATTTCACCATTTTCTCACCACTCACATAGGAGTAGGCCGTACCCGCTCGTGCAAAGAGCAGACGCAGAAAATCGTAGATTTCCGTCACCGTTCCCACCGTAGAGCGGGGATTCTTGTTCGTCGTCTTCTGTTCGATAGAGATAACTGGGCTGAGTCCCGTGATTTTGTCCACATCTGGGCGTTCCAGATTGTCGAGGAAATTGCGAGCATAAGCCGAGAACGTCTCGATATAACGCCGCTGACCTTCGGCGTACAACGTATCGAAAGCCAGCGAACTCTTGCCCGAACCGCTCAGGCCTGTGATGACACTGAGAGAGTGGCGCGGGATGCGCGCATCTATATTTTTCAGATTGTGGACGCGAGCGCCCCATACTTCTATCCAATCTTGCTGATCCATGTCTTAGGATTGTTTTCTCTTTGTTTTAGTTTGCTGTTTGGCAGAATCGTCCGCCCGTTGTGTTTCTCAAAGCTATTTGGCTTTTTACTGTTTCTGCCCCTTATGGGGTCACGCCGCTCGTTCCCTCTTGGTAACCACGCAGCAGGTTGATGGTCTTTCGGATGTTGTAGTTGCGGCCGTCCGCTCCCTTAGCTTGAATATGGAGGAAGTAAGCCCCATCAGGCACGTCGTTACCATTGCTCCTGCCATCCCATCCCTGTGTGATGTCCGTCCATTCAAACAGCTTTTTGCCCCAGCGATTGAAGATCATTCCTTTGAAAGAAACAATACTCTGGTAGCTATCCTTCACCTTGAAAATATCGTTAATATTGTCACCATTGGGAGAAAAGGCATTGGGAACTTCTAACTTAGACTCTGAAATGGAAATCTTGAAGGGCGAATCCATCTTATACTCGATGGTGTCAGTGCCCTGCACAAAGGAAACAATCAGTTCCACCGAGTAAGACCCACTCTTATTGAACGTATATTCCGTATTTTCATCGTAGCGAATCAAGAAAGGAGCTTGTTCTCCTTCCTTTGTGAAGCGCCATTCATAGAGCGCGGTGTAGCCTCCTAAGTTCTGCGGCTGTGCCAAGAATTTGGCCTGCATCGGAGCATTGCCGTTATAGTCAGTAGCTTCTTCGTTTTCCATTTTGTCACCCGTCACTCGCATGATAGGGTTTGCTGTAGGCTGAGAATTATCTGCAAAAACAGTCATTGGGAGACAGCAGAAAATGGTCAACAGAGCAAAAAAGATGTTTCGTACCATAACCTAAATGATTTATCTTGCAAAGATACTAAAAAACTTTGTCCGTTCCGAGTATTCCCTTTCCCTGCAATAGTAGTCCCTCTTTTTCTTAGATTTTTTAAGAAGTTTGGGGTAAACGTGCCTACACTGTTTGCCCTGCTGAATCTTTCCAATGTTTTCGTGTATCTTTATGATTCTAATAAACTGTCCGATAATTTTACAATCACTTTTCTCCTTCTAGCGCACAGAAATGCACCTTCTGATTTTCTCTTCCCTTATTTCCCATCTTCTTTTCTTGTTTCTCTCTGAAAAACTCTTTGTTTTGTGCTTGATTTTGTACTGAAACGCCATTTTTCTCCTAAAAGTGCTCTATATTTCCCCCTTTTCATCGAAAAATACAATAAGGAAATTCTGCGACTTCCTTATTGCGTCAACCGACACAATAAGCGCGTCAGCTGACAGCCTTATTCTGTTGATGGACATTCTTATAATGTCCCTCTTCAGTTGGGTAAGATTCTCTGAATTTCTATTTTGTTTTTGGATTTCAAACGCTTATCGGAGTCGAAAAGTAAGATATAACTTGACATTGTTGTTTTCTCCAAATGAGTATAAAGCACCGTTGCTTCTTAAACCAAATCGCCCCGTCTGGTTCGCTTTATATCCTCGTAGTTCTGTTAAAGAAAAAAGAGCACAAAGTTCTATGTAGAAGTTTGTGCCCTTGACTAATTGTCTATTACAATGTTTGTGTTGGTTAATGGAGACAAAGGCTCGTGCCTTTGACGCGCTGCAAAAGTAAACAAATTTAATTGAAAAACCAAAAATGA
>CAUSYJ010000069.1:0-8084 GCA_963535845.1 uncultured Alloprevotella sp. | reverse complement strand
TTATATTGGCAGTTAATGTAACTGTACAGGTTGTAAGATGAATGTCCACAACGTAATTACCGGCATTAGCCGTTGTCGCTTCAAACTCAATCTTACGACCAGTCTTCGTAGAGCCATCGGGTAAATGCCAATCGTATGTCGCCCCCGGGAACATCCGCGCCGTCATCTTAACATGATCGCCTGCGCAATATGATTTTCGTTCGTTCATCGAAGACGAGATCGCTGCAGGATCCTGCAAAAGGACATCCTGACGGATCCACGTCAGGTTACAAGCGTCGGTAGCCGTAACGCGGAAGCGCTGTCCGAGCGTACCGTGTTCGAAGTCAACAGCTCCCTGAACCGTCTTGCGTTCGATTTCCGTGCCGTCCATTGTCGAGAGCTTATACGTATAAGGCGGTTGTCCACCCTTCAGCGCCATGTGGATGAAACCCTTGCCCGAATCCGTGCAGAACATACTCAGTGCTTGCGACTGATCGAAGTCAAGAATGTAGTTGCTCATCGAGAAAGGCCAGCTCAACGTACAAGTTAGACCGTCGCTCTTACGTCTGACATTGAGGATGAGGGTAAACTCACGCTGGTACGTGTCGAACGACTGACCCCAGTTACGGGTCGTATTGAGGTTGTCACCATCGACATAGAAAGAGGTGATTTCCACATCTGAACTGCTGCCGCGGTAAGTCAGCGTTCCCTTCGGCGTGACGGTAAACTTACCGTCACAGGCTGCGTCCACCGTAGTGGCTGAGAGATCCAGCGTCGGGCGACCAATGTAGTCGTCGCCTATCGGGATGTCGCCACAAGCCGTGTGTGCCACCACCGTGTATTCACCTTCCGGCGCATAAGCATCGTTCGCAAACGAACCATCGGACAACTGTTCTCTCCAATCGGTGCGATAAATCCTGCTACCAGAGCGCGTCACCCTCGTGGCGACAAACTTGCGATGCGGCGCAGCCTTTTGCGTAGCCACAATCGTCATCTTCGGAATCGTGAGATATGTGTCTTGCGTCACCGCAGGCACTCCATTCCAGTTGGAATAATACTCCGCATAGAAATTGTTCATATTGTAACCTTTCTTCGCAGCGTCGTAGCCCGTACCGCAGAAAGAGGTCGCACTGAACATATAACCACTGCCTACGTTGTATTTCGAAGGCAGACGGTAGTTGAGCGTGAATTTCACCAACTGCACCTGATTGGTCTCCGGCTGGCCGTATTCCACCACGCGGATCACATAGGTCTTGTCCTTCTTATACTTGTAAAGACTGTTCCAAGCATCGGGAACGTAGTTACCACTCTGTGCCACCAGCGTTTCTTGCGTGCCGTTCACTTCGTACGCGTAATATTTCATCGGCAAACGACAGTCTGTCCAGCCTTGGATCGACAAGCGGCGGCCGTCACAGTCCGACATAATTGAGTCACGGTAGTCGAGTGTGTATTGGTAATTACGATCAACCGCATGCGAATAGTTAGGAGAATAGGAGAGCGGATCACCACAATAGTCTTTCGGCGTCATTACTATGCGGTAAGAATAGTTGGCCGGGAATTCCAATTCCGGATCGCGCTGGAGATACTCTTCACTTGAGTTGAAGGTCTTGTCCTTGTTGTACACCACCACGCCGTCAGGGTCGCGCGTCACCTTGATGTTAAACTCATGACCTATATCAATATCAGTGAAGGCCCACTGCACCGTATTACACTTCAATCTCGTCCAGGTACCATAAGCCCCTCTGTCGATCGGGATATTGTCAGGGAAACGAGTCAGCGAAGATGGGCAATTCTTAAAGCGGAAGAGCACATCGACGCCATTACAGTTGTTGAAGCGCTTGGCTTTCCCTTCAACGTAAGCCTTACCCGACCCGTCGGAGTACGCATTCCAGTTGCTCTTCCACTGATTTTCATCCGGCTGTTGGCCCCTGCCGACCACCTGCACTTCGTAGGCTCGATAAGCCAGATTTCTGAAGTTTTGGGGGAAGAGGGAGGGATCGAAAAACAATCTGTAGTTAACTGAGTCACGTGTTTCATTGAGTTTATGCACCGAGGGGTAGTCCAACCACATGTAATTGTCATACCATGTATACTTTGGCGTGTTGGGCATCTCGAGAATCTCGGCATCGGGGATGTCGCGCTCCATACAGCCATCGCTCACGGTCAGCGAATAGTGCCCCGGCTTCAGTCCACTACCCCAAAGCTTCTTGGCCGTGATGTTGTTATTGTCAGCGAAGATTTCTTTCGGCTTTGCCAACGGACCATCAGGGGTCGACTTGAGGAACACGCGATAGTTGCCGGATCCTTTTTCAATGTTCAGACCTATACTACCGTTGGGGCAAGCCGTAGTCGTGGCCAACATGTAGTCGGGGCGCACTGTGGCATAGAGCCCATCGCGATAGGGGGTGGAGAGCGTCACCGTCCGTTCGAAATCCTGTACAACGGGCTGGTTGTTTTCGTCATGGAACACGGTGGCGCGGCCAGTGATTTTGTACGTCCCGGCTTCCAGCCCGATGAAGGTCTTCGGCACGGAGGGCGTTGTCGTTTCGGCCACATCGGTGTAAGAGGTACCCGTGGTCTTGGTGAGCGTATAGTGGATTTGATCCACGTCGTGGAAGGCCTCCGGCACAATCATCTTGATTTCACCGTCGTTCTTACACTTCATCTGATTGGGCTGCGCATCGAAATTGAATCTCTCTCCTACATACGGTGTGACAGTTCTTTGCACAGACTCACCGGCGTTGCAACCGTCGATCTTCGTCACCTTCACTGTGAAGGTGGTGTTGGGTTTCTTTAGTTCCAACTGATATGGCGCATCGGCAGGCACCACCTGGTTGAGCAGCGAGGAGCCGTCGTTGCCCGTCACTTCCACGCGCATGGTGCTTCCCGGTTCTGCCGGTTGCAATCTGATCGTTGTGAACGAGATTCCCTTTAGGCTGAAAGAAACATTGGAGACGGACATATCCAGCTGCCCGATTTCGGACACGTAATTGTATTCAGAATATTCGCTCGTCCCGTTATAGAAATAGCGTACCGCGTAGCTTTTTCCAGGATCCACCGTGAAAGTGTGCGTCTCGATGATCGCTGTCGCATTTAGCACCGAATCGACTGGCACTAATTGCCAGCTGCCGCTGACATCCTTGTATGTATAGAGCACGATCTTCGAAGCCATGTCGGGAAGTCCGGCTGCCTTGAGCCGAGATTTCACCGTGAGGAAGCCTTTTGTGCCACATGACTTATTAGCGTTGCCGGTCACAACTGCGAAGCCAGGCATGTTATCGCGACTCTGGACTTGGACGGAGTCAATACGCGTAAATTTGCCGCAGGGCGTCTCAAATTCAATTTTGTAAGTCTGCGGTAATTTCGTAACGACAAAAAGAGAGCCGTCTGAGCTCATCGACGCTTGAACTTCACCCTTATTGATTTCAGCGCCGGTCATCACATCAAGCACGCGCCACTTCAAGTACTCCAAAGGATACCGGATGTAGTAATTTGCAGTTCCCACATTTTTGTAGGGCACTGCCTTGCTAAGGGTGCTATTGTTTTTTATATCAGAGATTTTTATAGGCTCGTATGGTACCGTCACTTCATACGTACCGGGAGTCAACTCACCGCATTCCACGATGGGGGTAGCCTTTACAATGTAATCACCGGCCGCCACACGTGGGAAGCTAATGTACGATGTGTTGTCAGAACCATAAGCACGCAAGAGCTGATTGTCGCTTTTGCGTCTCAGTTCAAAACGCCATGCCCTGACATTTGCAAAAGGATGAAAATTAATACTAATCGACCCGGTCTCGCCACAGTGAGCTGCATTAACGCTTCGGCGAGTTTCCTTCACATGGTCCTCGATGCGAAGCGTATCAGTGTGGAGCTGGGCGGGCGAACACTGCGGGAACCATTCCACGTTGTAGTCACCGGGTTGCATATTGACAAAAATGGCGGTGTTCACTCCGTCCTTTGTGGCATATTCACCCACAACGGCTCCTGTCGCCTTGTTCTTGACCTTATAGGTGATGTTGGGCACCACCTGGCTCTTAGCGTCCAATACGCGCAGTTCCACATCCGTACCCGTGCCACCGCAACCGCGGAATGTCACTTGGGGATCAAAACGATAGCCCTTGTCACCATACAGGGTATACTCCTGCACAGGATAGCCACAGGTAGGTTTTATGCGGAGGCGATAATTACTGCCTACCTCCGGCGACTCGATGTAGCTCGTCGCATTGCCCGTCAAAGTCGGCATCACACCCGAGTAGACGAAGGTTTTACCGTCTTCTTTATAAATCTCGTAGGTTGCACCGTTGAGAAAAGACTGGAGATTGGGAGCGTTTTCAATTCCTCCTGTACCTGTGTATTTCACGGGGATGCGCGTCATGATCTGAGGACCGCAAAAGTCCGTGGTCATGTTGTAGGAGTCTACCGTAAGATTCGAATACAGATAGACCTTGGAATCTATAGAAAGAAACGTAGAGATTTCCTGATTGGCACTCTCGTCGCGTAACGTCAACTTGTATTGGCCTGGGAAAAGATTCTTGGTTTCGAATGTCGTTTGTCCGGCCGCCAGCTTAAATTCACGCACCAACGCGCCCGTTTCAGCGTTGGTCAACCGGACTTTGCGTGGGTTGTAACCGAGGCTATTGTAAATTTCAAATTTAGCACTACCGGAGGGGTCGCAGATCCCCTTGGCCTGCGTATAATCAACCTGCATCAAGTGGCCCAACATTCCCTGAGGGATCGCAAAGGTGTTGGTCTGCGTCAGACCGCCGTATTCAGCCGTCACCTGGTAGGGTCCACTCGGCAGCCCTTCCACACGCGTGGTCTCTTCGGTCACATTGTTTTTCACAATGGGCGTAAACGTCCCCCCGTCGGTACGCGTAATGGTGTATTTCACGGGGCAGGCTGCGGACGTACCGGAAACTGAAAGATCCACGACGCCATCGTTCGAACTGGGGTACGTGCCGTGCACGACATTTGCGTTCACTTCATATGTATTGACGTTGAGATAGAACGTGTTCCGCATGGTGCTGTTGCCGGTTTTCTCTGTTGCCTTCACCACATAACTCTGCGATCCGGGCAGACCGGTGAAAGTGTGGGTGAAATTGGGGTAGCTGGCCGTGTAGGTGTCCAAAGGCGTGTTTTCATCGTTCTGATTAAACACCTCGTACACCATGTTTTGCACACCGCTCACTTTCGACACCTCGACCTTCACTCCCCCCGGGCAATTACCACGAGCGTGGATGGGCGTAGTGATCAGGTTGAAGGTACCCACTGTGGCATTAGCCGACAGCTCGAAGTGGTCAGTTTTCCAATTCGAAGCTGTTGTGCTCGGGGTGCACGACGGTTTTGCATCTGTTTTCACCACATAGTCGCCTTGGGGCAGATTGAGGAACGTGACGCCGTCGTAAGGACGGGTGCTGCGCTGCGTGCTGAGCGGCGTGTTGAGATCAGAGCTCGCATAGAGCTTGAACGTGGCTTCGGTGAAGCCCGTGGGGCCGCTCAAGTAGGCCTGCACCCCACCACTCGAACCGGCACCGTTACCGGTGGGGGTTGCATTGGTGACCAGCGAGATGTTCTCAGAGTTGCTCGCGCTGACACTTCCCATGGACCAACAGCCGGCGCGCCTTCTGCGACCGCACTTGGTGATGATGCGCACGTAAATGTCCGAACCGGCCAATGAGGGCGGAATTTCCGCTTTCACCGTAGCGCCTGGAACAGCGGCGTCGGTCTCGTAAAACCAGGGGCCGCTGCAACTTGTGCCAAACTGATAATGCACTGCATCGACTCCGACAATGTTGTTGCTGTAGCGAATGGTGGCTATACCCGGTTTGTTGCAATCCTGGTTGGGTTGCATCAGGCTGGTGGTAAAGTCACTCCACTGAAAGTTGGGGCAGTCCTGCGCCGTGACGGGCAGCCCTCCCCAACTGAGCAACAACGCGCATAGGAGCCCGAAGAGTTTCCATCTTAGGGGATTTGTTTTCTCCATCTTAGCGATTACTTTTATTGTTTTCTGTGTAATTAATTTATTCTCTATTAGGGGTCAATCCTGTGTGACCCTGCCGTGCCGACCCAACCTCGGGTGAGAAGCGGTGATTCGACTCTTCGTCATTTTCATCGGGCAACGGGGCGCTCGCTTTCTGCAACGGGCACATTTATTGCAGTCTGATGAAATTCTATGTGGAAATATACGCAATAGAATGCAACAAGACAATTTTTCCTGTGTTAAAAGCGAGGGGTTTTCGATAAATATCGAAATTTTGCAATGTGTAAATAGTGAGATGGCGGTGTTTTGGTGAAGAATTACTTGTACTGCAGTCGTCCGCTTTGCTCCTTCGACGGCGCGATGTGCGTTGACAGCTCCCCCTCGCCCAGTGCACACCGAAAGCGCTTTGACAACACCGCGTGTTGTTCGGCGTACCCCCTTCGGCAATGGGGCACACCACGAGCGGAAGGGCAATTGGAGGAAGCTGGGGCGCATGACTTGCTGCAGAGGCAAAAGGCTACGGTTCGAGGAGATGGATGAGCGAGGGCAGCCAAGCAGTCACAGCTGCTGCGCGGAGGAAGCTGTGCGATGCCAACGTCTGACGCGTGCACAAACAACGTGGCACCTTGAAGTCGACGCCGTCAACTCACTCCACAAAGCTCAGTTACGCCATGCGCGGGGTGAAGGTGAAGAAAATATCGCGCTCGCGCGTATGCGCGCATCAGTCAATTTCACGAAAAAGCCTTCACCGCTTCACACCAAGCTCACAAGCCTATCTGAATCAACGAATTGCAAACCAAAAAGGGTGAGCATCACCCTGCAGAACCTTCACCCCACTGCCGTTTTTTGAAGATAGGCTGCGCGAAGGGGTCCATCTTCAATCTCCTACTCACCTAAAAATGCAGTCCGCGCGTCCCGTTTTCGACAGAAAGTGCGCTATTTTCCGGGGAAAGTCGCCGAGAGATGCGGGCGAACGGGTGAAAATCGTCGTCGATGTTCCGCTCGGCGGTGAAGAGTGGGGGTGAAGCTCGGCGGTGAAGGTGAATTGTAAAAGCCTTCACCCTCAATTCGCTATGTTTCAACGAGATGAGGCAACCTCGTGAAGGAGTGAAGGCAAAAAACGAAAAGCAGCGGACGCGCGCATGCGCGCGTAGGGCCGCGTTTCTCGGCGGTTCTCCTTCACCGTTCGCCGGCAGGGCAAAGGAGACGGAACAGAAGCCGCATCGCGAAAAGGAAACGCCGGACGGCGAGCAATTCACGCTCACGATTTTCTTCTCCGGACGGAGAATTCAGGGTCATCCACTCCTCCCAACAAACCGTAGCTCTCCACGTCGGTGTGGAGTTCCTCCACGAATTCGTCTGTGATTTCATAGAGTTCGGCGTATTTCAGATTGTCGCAGCCGCACAGCGACAAGAGGACAAACGTTGAAAATAAGAAATATGGCAGATATTTTTTCATGGTGGGGATGGTGTATAAATTGAACAAGGATTCATCACCGAGCAAGAGGAGCAAACGGGCAGTCGGTGCACTGCGCAAACGGCGTCTCTGCACAGCGCAGGACGCGATTCCCTTGAGCGAGCGCACCTCCTACACTTTTTCAACATCGTGAAGGCACCGATTGTTTATTTCTGTATAATGAGGAACTCCATTGATAGCTATCACTGACCTTGCTTCCTTCGTAGCGTGTCTTAACCCCATAGCCGACTTGTAGCGAAGGGATATTAGGGGCGGCATCTACACGTTATAGCAGCCGTCCCACCATCGCTGATACCTGCCACCTTCCCGGGGTAAACTCTCTACGCCCAAACCTATAAACTGATGCCCATTCAGCGTATAAGGGCTAAAGCAGGTCGATACATCACCGATGTGCACTTTGATGGAGCTATGAAAAAGAATTATAAGCTGACTCATTGATCTCTTAAGGTACAAGCAAAAAAGGAGTCCGTATCATGACTTTCGTCTGATACGGACTCCTATCTTTCATACACTAGCTGTTGTCTTTTTCGAGGCAAACAACTGAGGATTTGAACGTTTACTCAGTCAGGACACACATGGTGTGGTAGACTCTTCGTGAACTTAATCTTCGAGTGCACGTTGACGCACTTGCGGATTGATGTAGGC